>DATGQJ010000584.1:0-6107 GCA_035304265.1 Oceanobacillus sp. | reverse complement strand
GCAGGTCGATGTGCCATCACAGCTTTCGTCGCACGAAACGATTACGCGAGAATGGCGTTCGTTGCGGATTCCTGCGGATGCGCCGTCAGGCAACGCCGAATTGAT
The DNA here is from genome assembly GCA_035304265.1 of Oceanobacillus sp. GTDB lineage: Bacteria > Chloroflexota > Anaerolineae > Aggregatilineales > Phototrophicaceae > Flexifilum. Next base: position 6,002 of record DATGQJ010000584.1, on the reverse strand, counting down.
GCTGCCGGACGGAACAATCATTAGGCGCTACCGGATTGAATCGCTGCCGATGATGACAGATCAGCCGGATTATGAGATTACCGTAGGGGAGACATTTCCGGGCGTTGGTGAGTTGGTGGGTTACAGCCTGAGTGAGGCTATCACGCTGGATACTCCGCCTGAAGTGACGCTGCTATGGCAGGCAGGCGACTCACCCTCTGAAGTAAGTTACACCGTATTCGTGCAGCTTCTGAATGCAGACGGGCGCGTGATCGCGCAGAGCGATGCATTGCCCATGTCCGGTTCTCGCCCAACGACTGGCTGGCGCGAAGGTGAGTATATCGAGGACAGGCACGTACTGGCGTACAACGATCTGGCTTCGACGGGCGAAGCCACACTGATTGTTGGGATGTATGACGCGACAAACAATCAACGCCTTCGACTTGCCGATGAAAGTGATTACGTGATACTCGCCGATGAGGTGGAAATACGTTGAGTGAGGAGGGCACCACATGCCCTCCTCGAAATGACTGTTAGACGTTCGGAGAACCGCTGTCGGTCATACCGATGTGGAAGACCAGTAGATACTGCCCCTCTGTTTGATGCTGGTAACTGGTCATGAGGAAGTTATAGAAGTTGAAGTCCGGGTCGCTGCTCAACTGCTCATTTTCCAATGACAGACTGAGCATGGCGTCGTACTGCCAGCCCGGTAATCTGCCCGTGTTGATCGTGACCGAATACGGACTGAGATCGACGGAGTCTCCATAGCACAAGCTGGGGTTCCCCGCGTCGTCGCACGTAATCTCGACACCGCGTTCGTCTCTTAGGTTATTCAATTCCGCGTCCACGTGCCGAATGAGTGGATCGACGCCAGCGGTGCCGCGCGTGATCATGTACACGGTCAAAGGAACACCCGATGCTACCATGCCGGGTGTGAGACGAACAGCGAAAGGATCGCCCTCCCCATCGGCAGCCGTCACGCCCATACCTTCGAGGATCAGCAGGAATTCGCCTGAGGTGTTGCCAAAGCCGCCGACCACCAGCGAAACGTCCGCCATACCTGCCTGATTCTGACTGAACGACACTTGCGAACTTAGGCTGGAACCGGATACCTGTCCGGTTGTTGGCAAGTTTGCACTGTAACGCTGTGCAGAAGGCTCGTCATCGCTGCACAAGCCTTGTCCGTTTTCGTCGAGTACCGCCAGTACCGGGTCGAAACCGTTGATGCCAACTGCGGTAGCGGTGTAGGTATACCCGGAGCGCATCTGCACAACGATGATCTCCACGCCGTTGTCGAAGGACGCGCCGTTCTCACAGGTAACGCTGACACCCTGTGGAAGATTGCCTGTATTGACCTGAGGAATCGGCGTTGCGGTTGGCACAATCGTCTCTGTCGTCCCTTTGCCGTCGTTCGCTCCGCTAGGCGCTGTGCCGATGTGGAACGCAAGCACGTATTGTCCCTGCGAAGTCTGGTTGTAGCTGGTCATGATGAAGTTGAAGAAGTTGAAGTCCGGGTCACTGTTCAACTGAATGTTGTCCAGTGGCAGACTGAGCATGGCATCGTACTGGTAACCCGGTAGCTGCCCTTGCGCAGTGGAGACAAATGAATTGCTCAGGTCAGTCGATTGCCCATAGCACAAGCTGGAATTTCCCGCGTCATCGCAGAAAATGTCGTTGCCGTTTCTATCGGTGACCACATTGAAGTTCTCATCGCCACGATACATGTATGGGTCGAGATCGGTAGTCCGAGAAATCATGTAGACCGAGAGGGGGACGCCCGATGCCACCATATCCGGCGTCAGGCGCACGGAAAAGGGATCGCCTGCGCCGTCGATGTCAGGCGTGACGCCCATGCCTTCGAGGATCAGCAGGAATTCGCCTGAGGTATTGCCAAATCCGCCCACCACCAGCGACACATCTGCCATGCCTGAACGGGTCTGGTTGAAGCTGACCTGTGAGCTTAAACCGGAAGAAGGAACCTGTCCGGTTGTTGGGAGGTTCGCCGTATAGGCAGCGGCGTTGGCATGGTCATCGTTGCACAAGCCCTGTCCGGTTTCATCGAGCACTGCCAGCACCGGATCGAAGCCGTTCAGCCCAATCGCAGTCGCAGTATAGGTATACCCGGAGCGCATCTGGTTGACGATGATCTCCACCCCATTATCAAAACTGGCACCGTTTTCACAGGTGACGGAAAAACCCCCCTGTGCCTGTAACCCAAACGGAACCAAAAGACAACTGAACAATACAATAAACGTGAGACGCCGCATATCTGCTCCTTTGTATAGTGAATGTGCGCTCCTCCCCTATATATATAATGATCTGATTCTGCACGCCAGTGAGTGAAGAGATACGCTCCAACGCAGTTTATATATTGCAGGGGCTAGAATGATCACCATGTTGCTTTCACGGGAGTGATCATTTTGTTACCACTCAACAACCTGCGTGTGATTGTGGTCGCTGCTAGCCCGCTGGCGCGTGCGGGGTTGGCGGCGCTGCTGGCAGATCAGCCGGGGATCAACGTTATCGGGCAGTTGGCGGCTGATGCGGAACTGGAAGACGCGCTCGAAATCTATCATCCCGACGTGGTCGTCTGGGACATGGGATGGGAACCCCTGCAATACAGTGATCGCATCGCCGAATTACGGGGCGTGCCTGTGCTGGCGCTGCTGGCGGATAACCGGACCGCCGTAGACGTGATGCCGCCATTGCTCGGCGCGGGCGTGCGCGGGTTGCTGCTGCAAGATGCCAGCGTCGAGACGATTGGGGCGGCATTGGTGGCATTAGCGCAGGGGTTACTGGTCATTCACGGTGAGGTTGCCGAAACTGCGATGCCGCAGGTCTTGAACTCCGGCGCTTCAGAGCAGTCCGGGGTGGTCGAGTCATTGACGCCGCGCGAAGCCGAAGTGCTGAAACTGATCGCCGAAGGCTTGCCCAATAAGACCATCGCCCTGCAACTCAACATCAGCGAGCATACCGTGAAATTTCACGTCAACGCGATTCTGACCAAGCTAGGGGCGCAGAGCCGCACCGAAGCGGTTGTCCGCGCGACGCGGCTTGGTCTGATAGCGTTGTAGCTCATCGTTTGGTTGGGTTTATCCCTAGCCCGTACCTCTACGTTTTATCAGTGTAGTTCCTCACATAAGGGGTGGTGTATTGCTGCTGCCCGATAGGGTTTAATTGGGATAGTGATAGACACAACTGGAGACAGCACTCATGGCAGAGGTATTGCAGAGTTTATCGAATGATCTGGCGGCGACAGTGGAAGCCGCAGGCAAAAGTATCGTGCGCATCGAGGCGCGGCGGCGGCAGTCTGCCAGCGGGATTGTCTGGTCGGCGGATGGCGTGATCGTCACGGCGCATCACGTGGTCGAGCGTGACGAGAATATCCGAGTCGGTTTGCCCGATGGCAGCACGGTTTCGGCAACGCTGGTTGGACGCGATCCGACCACCGACATTGCGGTATTGCGCGTTCAGGCGAGTGGACTGACCCCTGCAACGTGGGCGGATGCGAGCGAGATGCGCGTGGGGCATCTGGTGGTAGCGGTAGGTCGCCCGGAAGAAAGCGTGCAGGCGACGCTCGGCATCATTAGCTCGCTTGATGGTGGTTGGCGCACGGCGGCAGGTGGGGCAATTGACACTTACGTGCAGACCGATGTCGTCATGTACCCCGGTTTTTCCGGCGGTCCGCTGGTAAGCGCGTCTGGTCCGTTTCTGGGGCTGAATAGCTCGGCGCTGCTGCGCGGCGTGAGTGTGACCATTCCATCGGCAACGCTGCGACGAGTCGCGGACGCTTTGCTGGCACACGGCAAGGTCAAGCGTGGTTTTCTGGGCGTGAGCGCCCAACCCGTGCGCTTGCCGCAGAACATCGCCGATGAGATTCAACAGGAAACCGGATTGCTGCTTGCTTCCGTCGAGCAGGGAAGCCCTGCCGACAAGGGCGGTTTGCTGCTCGGCGATACGCTGGTTGGCTTGGACGGGGAGAAAGTGCGCCACATGGATGACCTGATGGCGCTGCTCAGTGGGGATCGCGTCGGCAAGTCAGTTGCGGCGCGGGTGCTGCGCGGTGGTCAGTTGCAGGAACTTCAGGTCGTCATCGGAGAGCGTGACTGATGTCCGTCCTATTTGAGCAGCTTAACGACGAGTTGGCGGCGATCATTGCCACCGTGCAGCAAAGCGTCGTACAGGTGCGTGATCAATCGCGCGGCGCTGGCGCGGGGACGATCTGGCATTCCGATGGCTTGATCGTCACCAACGCGCACGTCGTGCGACGCGGACCCCTGCAAGTCGCGCTGTCGGATGGTCGCGTGTTGCCCGCAACGCTTCTTGCGCGTGATGACGAGCATGATCTCGCCGCGCTCTCCATCGAAGCCACCGATCTTCCCACTATTCAGCCGGGAAACTCGCGGCGATTGCAAGCCGGACAGTGGGTGTTTGCGGTGGGGCATCCGTGGGGCATTGCGAATGCGGCGACAGGTGGGGTGGTGATCGGCAGGGGAAGCCGAGTGCCGGAACTCCCTGTTGCGACCAATGACTGGGTAGTCGCCGATCTGCATTTGCGCCCCGGCAATTCCGGCGGTCCGCTGGTGGATGTTTCCGGCAAGCTAGTCGGTGTCAATACCATGATGACCGGTCCCGGCGTCGGTGTAGCGGTTGCCGTCGATGCGGTCAAGGAGTTCTTGCGGCGAGCGCTTGGGACTCCTGAGAGTATCGTCTAGCGTTATTACGGGGCGATCTGAACGGATCGCCTCGTTGTTTTTTATCCTTCCCTCTGTTTTCGCTCTGCCTCGACTGTGGTACTATCATCGCAATTCCTCAAGAACAGGTCAATCATATGAGCGAGGCAACTTCGAGTGATCGTAGCAGCGCGTTGAGCGCTGACATTAAATTACTTGGAAATATGCTTGGCGTGGTCATCCGCGAGCAGCATGGGGTTGAAGCCTTCAACCTTGTTGAGCGGGTGCGGGCAGAAGCCAAAGAGCGCCGCAGCAGCAACGCGCACGCAGCGGGCGATTTGCAGAATATTATTGATAGCCTAGATACCAGTTCCATGCAGGTGTTGATCAAGGCGTTCAGCAACTATTTTCAGTTGATCAACATCGCCGAAGATCAGCAGCGCATTCGCGTGCTGCGCCAGCGAGAAGCGAAAGGCACACTGGACGAGTCGATTGACAGCGCCATCCGCCAACTGCGCGATGCTGGTTTGACTGCCGATCAGATTCGTGGATTGCTCAACCGCCTTAAAGTTCGTCTTGTGATAACGGCGCACCCTTCGGAAGCGAAACGCAAGGAAGTGCTGCTCAAGCTGCGGCAGCTTGCGGAGATGATTGAAGCTTGCGACGGGAAACAGCTTTTGCCGCGCGAACAGCGCCAACTTGAAGTCACGCTGGCAGAAGAGATCGAAGAATTGTGGCAGACGCGACCCACCCGCGCTAATCGCCCAACCGTGATTGACGAGGTGGACTTCGGCGTTTATTTCATCACCTCGGTGATTATGGATGTGGCGTTGGAACTGGTCGATGACCTGCAATTGACGCTGGAACGCTATTACCCTGATGAAGATTGGTCAGACCTTCCGCCGTTTCTGCAATATGCCTCGTGGATTGGCGGCGACAGAGACGGCAATCCGAACGTGACCGCAGAGGTGACTCTGGAAACGATGCGGACGCTGCGTAACGCCGCGCGGCAGTTGTATCTCTCGGAGATCGCCTTTTTGCGCGAACACCTCACCCAGTCGTTGGATGAAATCACGGTTTCGCCCGCGCTGCTGGAGCGAGTGCAAGGGATGCAGTTTCCCGAACGCGCTCACGATGAAGTGTACCGGCAGTTCATGGGTCTCGTCTGGGAGAAATTGAACGAGGATGGCTATGCCACCAGCGATGACCTGCTGGCGGATTTGCAACTGGTGGAAGAAAGCTTGCTGCAAAATCGCGGCGAGTTCGTGGCACGTGGCACGTTGAGACGACTGATCCAGAAAGTGAAGATGTTCGGGCTGCACCTTGTCCCTCTCGACATTCGGGAAGATG
>DATGQJ010000583.1:0-4723 GCA_035304265.1 Oceanobacillus sp. | reverse complement strand
CAGATTGTTCCCCCCGCAAAACCACGTATTACGACCCGGAGCAAGCAGCGTGACTTGAGGAAACTCATCCCGCACCATCTCTGCGCTGCCATCCTTCGAGGCGTTATCCACGACGATCACTTCCGGCATCGGCTGGCAGTCACGCAGCGCCGTAAGGCAGAGACGAAGGTCTTCCCGTGTGTTGTAGTTCACGATGATAATCGAGAGTTTATCCAGCGACATGCTAGTGCTCATTCATGATGCGGTTCAGGCGGAAGTCTAGCACATCACGGGGGCTGAAGGTATTCGACACTTGATGCGCGACGCGAATGCGCTATAAATGCGCGTTCAGACTATGGGAGGTGAAAATGCGTACTGAGCCGTTTAGCTATCAGGTTCCACTAGATGGTGGAATTCCGCCCGTGTGGGATAACCGCACGGTTCGCACGCTCTCATCCATGCGCGGGCAGTATCTTGATCAAGCCGCGTATGACGCCATGCTTGCACAGGGCGATACCCTGCTTTACGAGGTCTATGAAATAATCCGCCCTGCCGTCGCCGGAGAACTGCTACAGGGCGTGACCGTCCTGCATCCAGGCAAAGTGGGGGACGAGTATTTCATGACCAAGGGGCATTTTCATGCGGTGCTGGAAACCGGGGAAGTGTATCTCTGCCTGCGCGGAAGCGGCATGATCGTCATGGAAACGCCTGAAGGCGACTGGAATGTTCAGGAATTTCGTCCGGGCAACGCGGTATACATCCTGCCCCGCTGGGCACACCGGACGGTGAACGTCAGCGCAAGCGATGATCTGGTGTTCTTCTTCGCGTATCCGGGCAACGCAGGGCACGATTACGGCACGATTGAGCAGCGAGGCTTCCGCAAGCTGGTGGTTGAGCGTGACGGCAAACCCACCATCATCGACAACCCACGCTGGAAAAGTTCCTGAACGCCGCCGAACGAGCTGGTCAGTCTGATATTTTTGATGGTGATGGTCGCGTTGGAATTTGGCAGGTGTTTCTACTTTCGGGCGACGATGAGGGTCATATAGTTGAAAGCCCATGGCAGCACCAAGCGCACAACTTTCCCTGCTATCTCCGCAAGCCCACTGGTGCGATAATAACCGGGCGCTCGAAACGGACCGCCTATGCCCCACAACGTGAACGAGTGACTGGTCGGCTGAACCAGCGCGAGTTTGAAACCCGCTTTGGTCACTTCGGCTTCCAACGCCTTGCGGGTATAGGTGCTTTCGTAGAATTCGTCGTCGGTGAGCACGCTCACGCCTTTCAACTTGCGCCGCCATGCCACGAGCCGATGAACGACATTTGGATACGGGATGGTCAGCACCAGAACCCCACCCGGCTTTAACACGCGGTATGCCTCTGCCAACGCGGGCTGCATACCGTGTTCAAAATGCTCCAATACGCCGAAGGATAAATACGCGCCAAGGCTGTTCGGCGCGAACGGCAGTTTGTGAACATCTCCAACGGAGAGTGACAAACTCGGATCGTAATCGCGGGACACGTGCAGCGCGTTCTCGGCATAATCCAACCCGATCACGTTGTAGCCCATCTTCCGCAGGGTAATCACGACGGCGCTCAAGCCACTGCCCGCTTCCAGAAGCACGTCGGTCTTGGAAAGATAGGGCAAATAAGCGTGGATCGTCTCCATCGAACGGGCAGATTGCACCGCTTCCAATTCGACTTCCACCGATGCCCCCGACCATATCTCCTGCCATGCGCGGCGGGTGCTGTCGTAGCGCTCCGACACTGCAACGTCCGGTTGGTTACTCATAGGGTTGTCAAAATCTCCTCAAAACGTGCCGCACGAACGTCGTAAGTATGATGGGCGTAAACGTGTGCCTGTGCCTGCTGCGCAAGAGCTTCGCGCTCGGCATCATGTTTCAGATAATGCGAGACCTTTGCTCGCATATCCGCCTCATTTTCATAGGTGAGAATGGTTGGCGTGCCGTCCACCTGCGAAAACCACAGGCGCGTACCGGGCAAATCGTCGGTGATCTGGCACACGCCCGTTCCCGCAACCTCGAACAGACGTAAATTGCCGCCGTAAAAGACAAAATCGCCATGTGTATTGAAGCAGATTTTCGCTGCCGAGAGAATGCGGAGCATATCTTCACCGAGCGCCTTACCACGCACGAACCGCTTCAGGCTTGAAGGCACATCATGGACGCTCCAGATGCCGAGATCGAAATCGGTTAACGCTTCGAGCGCCTTCACCCGCCGGCTGTAAAGATGGTCGGGCACAAGTGTGCCGACAAACGCGACATCGCAGGCGTATTTTGTGCGCTCCTCGTCGGTGAGCGTGTAAGGATGGTGAAACTCCGGGTCACAGGCGGAAAGCGGCAGGCATTCCATTCGCTTCGCGCCCAGTTCCATCCACTGAATGCCATGATAATAATCACTCGCCAGCACAAGGTCATAAAGCCGCGCCGCCTGTCGATCAATCGCATGGGAAAAGACGATGGGTGACGTGCCGCAGGCATAAACCAACTTGCAACCGACTTCGCGCTGTATCGCCGCCAGCGTACTGGGATAAATGACGGTGTTATCGCCCACCATCCACAACACGTCGGGCTGGAATTCCCGCGCTTTCTCAAGCAGTTGGTGGTTGCGCTGGCGCAGGGTTGGGTTCGCTTCCGGCGGCACACGATTCATCAACGCCCGCCACACCTTTTGCGGCGTCAAGCCCTGCGTGTGCCTTTCGGAGCGCCCGCTTTGCGAAGGTTTGCCGCCGGGTTGATTGCGGTAAAACACGTCCAGCACGTGCCCGCGTTTTCGCAGCGCCTTCTCCCAGAAGTGCTGTGCCATGCTGGGCGGAAACAACGGGGGCGTTTGTCCGGGACGTGTCTGGGCGACAGCCACCCTCAGCGCTTCAGGATGATGCAGTGAGGCAACGAAGAAAATACGATAGCTCATGTACAGCCTTCAAGAGACCGCCTATACAGGCAAGCCATATCAACCATTCTCGCAGGCAGGCAAATCGCGAAGATCGATCAGCCAAAGACCGCTGTTGACGCCGTTCGCCGCTAGCGCGATCCGTCGTTCATCCGGCGAGAGCCACCACTGCGCCCGCTCCCCTTCAGTCAAATTCAGAGGAAGTGGAACGAGATCGTGCAGCACCCCTTCGTCACGGTTGAAACACTGCATCACCGTCTCGCCGTCTACTCGACGCGCCACGTAGACACGCACGACTCGATCTTCTTCCATATCCACAATGGGGATAGGTCCGGGAAAGTTGTTGCCCGGAGGCTCAGCTTCAAATAGCAGTTCAAAAAAGTCGTTGGTGAGGACGTTCAGGTAATAGCCCGTCACATCATCGAATGTACCCGCGATGACCACGCGCCGCGCATCGCGTGAAGGACCGGGCACAATCACTGACTCCGGATTATCCAATGGGGGTTGGCTGATGTAGCGTCCCTCGACATCCGCCGTGAAATAGATGACCGGATCGCCGAATGCGCCGTAATAATAGGCGAGGAAACGGTCATTATCGAGCCAGTAAATCTCCTGCAAGGTGCGATTGTTTAAGCCGGTGTACAAAAGGCGCTGCAATGAGCCATCGGTGGCTGCGGTGTAGACGCTGTTCACTCTATCCTGATAGATCAGGCGGCTGCCACCGGGCGCAAAACGGATGAACGAATTGGCGAACGTCAGCGGTTCGTCCAGCCCCAATCGCTCGCGTAATTCGTCGTTGACTGCATCCTCAAATGGATGATCAGTGGGAAGTACGTTGCGGGAGAGCGTGCTGTAGCTATACCAGTCCCATTCCGAGAAGAGGTCGCGCACACATCCCACAGCGTAGCGCAGGCTTCGAGGTCCGTTCCACTCGACTTCAACAACCTCTTCATCCGTAATCTGTGTGATTCCTTCCGGCAGTTCCGCTGCGGCGCTGTCGTCTGCTTCTACAGGGCTTGCCTGCGGAAAAATTTCGACACGATCAATCTCGGCGTCCTGCTCATACAGTTCCAGCGTTGCCGTGAAATACTCTGCATGGTCGGGACGAAGCACAAAATCAGGCAGCAAGCCCGCTTCGCAGGCATCGACTAGAAAGCCAATGCCCTCCCCGACTTGCTCGCCGTCTTCATCATAGACCGTCGCGTTCAGGCTGATGTTGCTATAGGCGGTACTGCCCTCGTTGACCAGCCGCCCCTGCGCCACCTGAATCGGTTGCCCATAAATACCCTGTTGTTCGCTGACGACGACATCCTCGACGATTAAATCTGCTGGCGCATCTGCCTCTTGCGCGAGAGCGCAAAAAGCAAAGGTCAGAGGAAGGAAGCCGATGAAAGTGAGCGTGCGTTTGAACATAACCTGTAAACGAAGAATGGGGATGATCTGGATTACTCCCTGTGCTCAACTATCCTGTAGGGGTTTCAGTGGCTTCTTCACGAAGCCGTGCCAGCGCTTCAATCGCGGCGGTGAAGTCAACGTTGCGCTGTATCGCCACCTGATAATTGGCTTCGGCACGGAATGTGTCACCTAATGCCTCGTAAGCAAGACCTGCATAATAATACACTTCCTCGACGCCGGGGGTGACCGCGATCACATCTCGCGCCATTTGCAACACATCCTCATAGCGTCCCGTGTGGTAGTACGCCTCGAAGGGACCATACTGATACCAGAGCATTCGCCACGGCAGCCCAAGACCACGCGCCTGATCAAAATAATCTGCCGCCTCTTCATACCGCCCTAACGCGACTAACGACGAGCCAATGTTGAACAGCGT
>DATGQJ010000582.1:0-4808 GCA_035304265.1 Oceanobacillus sp. | reverse complement strand
ATTTCGGCGACACCCTCCGGGGTTTCATAGTAGAGCTTCCAGCCTACAAAGACGGGCGTCTCGGTGTACATCACGCACGTGGGCGCACCATATGCCAGAATGATGTCGGCGAAGGTGAGCCGCCGTCTGTCGGTGATAACCAACTGCACCAGCGTCACCTTGTCCTCAAGGGTATGAAGGGTTACTGGCAGGGCACGAACCGGACTGTTCACGGGGACGAAAAAGTGGAGATTGTGAAAGCGCCCCGCCTCAATTTGATTGCCTGTGCGGGTATAGTGAAATGCTTCCGTCAGTCGGGTATACGCCTGCTCCATGGTGGTTTGCCCCGGTGTGATGCCGATCCAGCAGGGCAATGAGCAATCTGTGAGGCGCAATCCTTCAACAAGGGCGGGTTGAGGCTGACGCGCACCTACCCACTGCGCCCCGCCCACGAAAAAGGCGCATACAGTGAAAATTGCCAGAGCATAGAGCAGAAGTTTTTGCATCATTGGGCGGCTGGCGAACCGCCCTACAAACCGTTTTTACTAAAGTGTGTTTAGACGATGTAATTCGCAGGGCTTCCCTGACTGCCGCGCTTGCCATCGGGCCAAGTCGTCCGCTCGTCGAATTTCACGCCGTCTACCTTGGCATTCTTCATATTGACGCCTTGAAGATTTGCACCGTTGAGCGTGGCATTGGTCAGGTTCGCGCCGGAGAGCCGCCCGCTTTGCAGGTTGACGCCCGCCAGATTCGCGCCCGTCAGGTTGGCGCTGTCGAGGTCTGCCCCAACCATCTGTGCGCTCTGAAGATCAGCATAAGAGAGGTTGCACCCCTTCAGGATCGCCTCGCGCAGGGTTGACGCCATCAGCTTCGCGCCGCGCATGTTCGACCCGCTCATGTCGAATCGACTCATATCCAGCGCGGTTAAATCCGCCCCCGCCAATCGTGGGTTTGGTCCGGCGGAGATCAGCGCCAGCAGCAGTTCCTTACGAGTGATTTCAGCCATGCGTCAGTTCCTCCTGTATGTGGGCAATAATCTGATCAATGGTGTCATCGAGCGGCACCGTCGGTTCCCATTCAATCGCCCCGCGTATCTTTTCGAGGCTGGGGACGCGACGCCGGAAATCCTCAAATCCTGCTTCGTAAGCCTCTTCATAGGGAATCAGGCGAATCTCAGAAGTGCTGTTCGCCCGGGCTTTCACGCGCTGTGCCAGTTCTAATATCGAAATCTCGTGGTTGCTGCCGATGTTGAAGACTTCACCGATGGCTTTGGGCGATTCCGAGAGTTGATGTATCGCGACTACCACGTCCTGTACGTTGCAGAAACAACGGCTTTGCTCTCCATCCCCATAGACCTGAATTGGCTCGTTGGTCAGCGCCCAGCGCACGAAACGCGGCAGCACCATGCCATACTGTCCCCGTTGACGAGGTCCTACTGTGTTGAACAGCCGGAAGATGACGACGGGCAGATCAACCTCTTTGTGATAGGCAAGCGCGTAAAACTCGTCTACCATTTTCGACGCCGCATAGCTCCAGCGATTGCGAATGGTTGGACCCAGAACGCAGTCGTCGTCTTCTGAAAACGGGAAGCGAGCGCCCTTACCATATACTTCGGATGTTGAGGCAATCAGCACCTTTTTACGATAACGTCGTGCGGTCTTCAAGACGACCTCGGTACCGCCGATGTTGGTTTCGATGGTTTCAATCGGTTCCTGAATGATGCGCTGCACGCCTACTGCTGCCGCGAGATGAAAGATCACGTCGCATTCGCTGACCAACCGATCCATCACCACGGCATTGCGAATGTCTTCATAAGCCGCACGGAAGCAGGGATGGCTTTGCAGCGCGGCGATGTTCTTTATCTGTCCGGTGCTGAGATTGTCGATGATAGTTACGGTATAACCGTGGTTGAGCAAACGTTCGGCGAGGTGACTCCCGATGAAGCCTGCGCCGCCGGTAATCAATGCATGAGTCACGAAGATAATGTCCTGTTGCCCGAAATATCAGCCGATCATCTTACCCCAAGATGGATTGGCGAACAACCTTGCGCTGTTTTCAACACCATGTTAAAGTAAGGTTTGAATTTTGGAACAAACGTTTGTGGATACCAACGAGGGCAGTCGCGGCATGGCTGAGAAAATCCTGGTCATTGACGATGAAGACACCACTGTACAACTGATCTCGATCCTGTTGGAACGCAGAGGATTTGAGGTCGTGAAGGCGTACAGCGCCGAAGACGGGCTGCGCAAGGCATACCGCCATCAACCAGACCTTGTGCTGCTGGACATCATGATGCCGGATATGGATGGCTGGGAAGTCTGCAAACGCCTGCGTGAAATGTCTGACGTGCCTATCATCTTCCTGACTGCGCGGGGTGATGTGAAAGACATGGTGCGTGGTTTGGAGATGGGTGCGGACGATTACATGCCCAAGCCATACGACAACGACGAGTTGGTGGCACGTATTCGCGCTCACCTGCGCCGTGCGCCCAAGCCAAGCATGGCTGAGGAACTGGTCTTCAACGGGGGCGAGTTCAAGATCAACTTCATGAACCGCGAAGTGCGGGTACGCGACGAACTCAAACACCTGACGCCGAAGGAATTTAACCTGCTCGGTGTGCTGGTGCGTAATGCCGGACGAGTGGTTCCGCGCAACGAACTTGTGGTCGAGGCGTGGGGCGAAGAGTATGGCGATGCGATTGACAGCCTGAAGTTGTATATCCACTATCTGCGGCAGAAACTGGAGCGTGACGCCGAACACCCTGATTACATCCTGACCTCACGGGGGGTTGGCTACCGGTTTGCGAACCAATAGCGGCAGTTTTGGAGCGCATCTGAGCAGATGCGCCCCTTTGAAGTACAAACCTCGTTATTCAGGCAATATACCGATCAGTTCAACGGCGTCGATTTCATTCCAGTTCCCGCCGATGCTCTGATCGAGTGTTATCACCACGCCGTTCACAGGTTGATCATACAGCGGTGTCACAACGAAGACACGCGGGCATGGCTCTGCCTCGCTTGAATCGGCGCTGTCGTTAATTGAAATAACTTCCCCACTTTTGGCATCGATCAACGAGACCTCGGTGATGGAGCCGGGCGTGTAGTTCTGATAAATGTTGATCACCGCAGGAATAACCGCCTCATCGAATGTGAGCGTGAGTTCCGCTGTTTCTGTGGAAGTTTCGGATGCCCACGCGGTAGGCGAATCGGCGCATTCGTGGGTGTTTGGTGCGCCTGTTGCTTGCAGGGCGCTGAAGCCGTCGTCGCCGTAAGCGCTGGTTGCCGATGCGTCTGACGCCCACTGTGCTACGATACCGGAGTATGCTGATTCATCCATGCCGGTGTAAGCGTTGGCAAGATCGATCACACCGAGCAGCACCGACTCATCACAATCGCTTTCGACATAACCGCGCACCCAGCTATCCAGAACTCCCTCAACCACTGCATCAGCAAACGACGTGACTACCGCGTCGAAATCGCAGTCAGGTGAGCTTCCCTGCGCAAAAGCACTGCCTGTAACAACGCTTGCAATGATCAACAGTGCGAACAAAACCTTCTTCATAGTAATCTCCTGTGTGCAAAGTTCCACCTGAATCATATAGCATATGGCGTGAGGATATGGAAGATAGAATTAAGAAGGCATTGAGCGCTGCTGGCAGTTCGGTTCTCTAGAGAGAATTGACGATATTTTCGAATATGCCTGTCGGCGTGCTTGTTGCGGTTGGTGAACTGGGGAAAGCGTTATTCCACATCAGAACGACCACTCCGATCAAAATGACGACCATGACCAGAATGAGGGCAATTGTTCTTATGCCGATCCCTTGCTGATCTTGTTCTGGTAGCTGGGACATGGTTCACCTCACAGGTAATAGACTTGAACGCCATTATAGGGTGTGATGCGATGCGAGTAATGTCCCCAGAACGTGTCTATTTCGGTAGGTGATGAGGGTAAGACCGCCTCTGAAACAAATGAGGCGCGATCTGGATCGCGCCTCACTACGTTCATTTTACCGACGGCTTTTACTCCGTCTTTATTGCGACTTCTGGCTTGCGTTTGTGCCATTCCGTTGTTTGCTCGTAGGCATGACCGACGCGGAACACCACTTCCTCGCGGAAGGCGGGACCGATCAACTGCATCCCAATCGGCAAGCCGAGATTGTCGAATCCGCAGGGAACACTCAAACCCGGAACTCCGGCAAGGCTTCCCGGCAGCGTGAACACGTCCTCTAGATACATCGCCAGCGGGTCGTTGGTGTTCTCGCCTAACTTGAACGCCGTCTTTGGCGTGGTCGGCGCGGCGATCACGTCCACCTGCTTAAATGCCTCGTCAAAGTCGCGCTTGATCAACGTGCGTACCTGCTGTGCCTTCGCATAGTAGGCGTCGTAGTATCCGGCGGAGAGCGCATAGGTGCCGAGCATAATGCGCCGTTTCACCTCTGGACCGAACAGCCCGCGTGTCGCCTTGTAGGTGTGCCAGAGTTCGCCTTTTTCCACGCGCGGACCATACCTAATGCCATCATAACGGGCGAGGTTGGCGCTCGCTTCCGCCGGAGCGATGATGTAATACACGGGTAGGGCGTAGTCGGTATGCGGCAGGCTTACCTCTACGATTTCCGCACCCATGCCCGCGAGATGGTTGATTGCCGCATGTACCGCGTCGGCAACGTCCTTCTCCATGCCCTCGATGAAGTATTCCTTCGGTACGCCGATTCGCAGCCCGCGCACGTCGCCTGTCAGGTGCTCACGATAATTCGGCACTTCCACGTTCATCGAGGTCGAATCGAGCGGATCGTGTCCGGCGATCACCTGCAAAATCCGCGCGGCGTCTTC
>DATGQJ010000581.1:0-2516 GCA_035304265.1 Oceanobacillus sp. | reverse complement strand
CTCTATCACATCATCAAGGCGTGTGAGGACTCGCTGCGCCGCCTGCAAACGGATCACATCGATCTCTATCAGCTTCACCGCCCCTCGCTAACGATTCCGCAAGATGAAACGCTGCGTGCGTTTGACGATCTGGTTCGCGCGGGTAAAGTACGCTACATCGGTTGCTCGACTCATCCGGCGTGGATCGTGATGGAAGCGCTGGCGATTAGTGAGCGCTACAACCTCGCCCGCTACATCAGTGAGCAGCCGCCGTATAACCTGCTGGATCGGCGTATCGAGAATGAACTGGTGCCGCTGTGCCAGAAATATGAGTTGGCGATTCTGCCATGGTCACCGCTGGCGGGGGGCATTCTCGCCGGACGCTACAGCGGCAGCAAGGCGATTCCCGAAGGCTCACGCGCCGAGCGCAGCGGCACGACCTTCCAGCAGCGCATCACTCAGCGCGGGTTGGACGTGGTGGAACGAGTCAACGAAATGGCGCGTGAACGGGGCATCACGATCACGCAGCTTGCGCTGCTGTGGTGCAAGGATCAGCCGGGTATCACCTCGCCGATCATTGGACCGCGCACGATGGAACATCTGGAAGATGCGCTGCCCGTCGGTGATATGAAACTGACTGATGAGGATCGCATATTGTTCGACGAGTTGGTGCATCCGGGGACTGCCGTCGCGGATTTCCACAACAGCAACGACTGGATGAAGGCAAGGATTCTTGGGTGAGTAGTTGGGGCGGTTCGACAACCGCCCTGACGGTTCCTTCCAAACGGCTTCAGAGAAACGTCATGAGATTTAGTGAGGATCAATGGGTCGGAAACCAGTGGGCAAGTATTGACATTGAGCCAGTGGATGCGGAACTTTTCTTTCCGATCCTGAAGTTTCTTGCCGACACCTACGATTTCCCGATACCGACAATTGATTGGGATGTCGATGGGTATAGCGCTGAATTTGAAATTCTGGGGTCGCAAGCAATCATGAAAGTAGATAGCTGGACTTTTTCAATCGCATTTCAAAAAACGAGCGTGCGCGACCAAATATTGGCGGTTTTTCGCTCAAGCCACTTCACGTAACCCCATCATCCTCCAAAATTTGCAATCCGCGCATGGTCATCTGGCGAATCAGGTCGCGCAGGGCGGCAGGCTTCAATATGCGGACGGGACAATCGAAGTTCAGCAGCATATGGGCAGTCCATTCCAGTTGATAAGGGGCGCGGCGAAACAGCACCCCGTTCTCGTGCGGCTCCAGCGTACCCATAATCGGATCGACCAGTTGGCAGGCGTGTTCCATCGTCGTTTCGAGTATGACCTCGACTTGCTCGATGTCGTTACCCGTTGCTATCGACTTGATGACGTGATCCAACACGTCGAAATTATCCGGGCGCTCGAAGGACTGCGCGAGTGGATCGAGCGCGACGATGCGATCCAGCCGAAAAGTGCGTAAGTCCTCGCGCAGATGGCAGTATCCGGCGGTGTACCAGTACCCTTCATTGAAGACGATGCCATAGGGATCGAAAGCCCGTTCGCTGATTTCACCGTTGAACGACTGGTAGCGTAGAAACACCTGCTGCCGTTGCTGAGTCGCCAGACTGAGCGCTGTCACTAACCCTTCGTGGAAGAGTGTTGGCGGCGGTGAGACGTTGAAGGCAATCGCCTCACGCAGCCCTCTTACCTGTTGGAGCAGTTTTTCAGGCAATACCCGTTCGGTCTTGGCGAGCGCCCCTTCCACTGCGGCAACATCCACCGGAAAGCGAAACTCACGCATCACCACCAAGCCGAGCGTCAGGGCGATTGCCTCAGCATCGGTGAACATCAACGGCGGCAGTTTGTAGCCGCGCTGAAGTTGGTACGCGCCGTATGGTCCGCGCTCGGCTTCCACCGGAATACCCATGTTTTGCAACATGACGATGTAGCGGCGGACGGTTCGTCTGTCTACTTCGAGACGGCGGGCAAGCTCCGCGCCGCTGATCTGCCTGTACGACTGCAAGATTTCTAACAGGGTTAGGAGGCGGGTCGTTGGGGAATACATGGGCAAGTCCTCATTTGATCAGGGCACATTTCGCCCTGTAAGTCGCATTATATAGATGAGTGCTGTGACCGGATGGCGGGGTGGTGAACCCGCCACGGACTTCCATCAAATCAACTCACAGAATCTAACCACAAAAGCAAAGGATATTCTCGCGCTTGACCCTGTTTATACATATCCCTTCACCTCCACTCGACGCTTATATCAAGTGTCTGTGGTATCACAACGGCTCCGTATCCTCCCCACACATGAAGATGCTGCCAATGCCCTCGCTGCACTTGATGATCAACTTCGGCGCTCCTTTTCAGGTATTCGAGTTAGAACACACGAAACCCTTTGCGGACTGCGCTGAAAGCTGGACGGTGGGGTTGTGGAGCACCGCTCATCTCATGCACGCGCCGTCCGATTTGCAAGTTTTGAACGTGAGTTTCAAACCGGGCGGGGCGTATCCTTTCTTGCGGCTTCCTCTGTATGAGTTACATAACCAATTCGTCTCT
>DATGQJ010000580.1:0-3117 GCA_035304265.1 Oceanobacillus sp. | reverse complement strand
CTGTTCTGCGCCCATGACTGCGATTCTGCTGGTGGGCCACGCGAACAACAGACGCGGATCGTAGGCGCGTCCGCACATGGCATAATTGCCAGCCCCGTAGCTCCCGCCGATCAGCACCGTAAATTGCGGGACGTTGCTGTTGGCAACAGCGTTGATCATCTTCGAGCCGTGTTTGATGATGCCCTCTTGCTCCGCTTTGCTCCCGACCATAAATCCGGTGATGTTCTGCAAATAGAGAATGGGTATCCGCGAGTGATTGCACAGTTGGATGAACTGCGCGGCTTTATTCGCTGACTCGGAGAACAGCACACCGTTGTTAGCGAGAATTCCCACTGGAAACCCGTTGATATGGGCATGACCGCAAACCAATGTCCCGCCATACTCCGGCTTGAATTCCAGAAAGCGCGAGCCGTCTACGATGCGAGCGAGGATTTCACGCATATCCAGCGGTTGGCGAATGGTGTCAATCGGCACGATTCCGAGCAGTTCATCAGGATCGTAGCGCGGCGGCTCTGGTGAGCGAAGGGTGGTGGGAAGGTGCTTACGCCAGTTCAGCCGTCCCACGATCTCACGCCCAATCCGAATCGCATCCGCATCGTTTTCCGCCAGATAGTCGGCGAGACCGGAGATTCGGGCGTGCATTTCCGCGCCGCCGAGCGTCTCTTCGTCTACCTCTTCGCCTGTCGCCATCTTCACCAGCGGCGGACCACCCAGAAAAGCCAACGCCTGCTTGCGCACCATCACCGCGTAATCGCTCAAGCCGGGAACATATGCGCCCCCCGCCGTGCTGTTGCCGAAGACCAGCGAAATTTGCGGGATGCCCATCGCGCTCATCTTCGCTTGGTTGGCGAAGGTGCGCCCGCCTTCGACGAACAACTCCGCCTGATGCGGCAGATTCGCTCCGCCGGATTCAACCAGATAG
The DNA here is from genome assembly GCA_035304265.1 of Oceanobacillus sp. Taxonomy (GTDB): domain Bacteria; phylum Chloroflexota; class Anaerolineae; order Aggregatilineales; family Phototrophicaceae; genus Flexifilum. The sequence goes on along the minus strand of DATGQJ010000580.1, from coordinate 2,195 downwards.
ATGCAGGGCAGATGATTTTCTCGCGCAATCTCCTGCGCACGCAGCATTTTCTGTACGGTGATCGGGTAACTTGTCCCGCCCTTGACCGTCGCTTCGTTCGCGCCGATCATGCACTCAACGCCGTTCACAACGCCGATGCCGTTGACCGTACCCGCGCCCGGACTCTCGTCGTTGTACATGCCCCATGCTGCCAGCGGACTTAATTCGAGAAAGGGCGTGCCCGGATCGAGCAGCAGTTCGATGCGTTCACGGGGGAGTAGCTTACCCGCGTCCAGATGTTTCTTGATGGCGCGTTCGCTGCCGCCTTTACGTATCTGAGCCTGTCGTTCGGCGAGTTGTTCAACCAGCTTACTGTTATGCTCGTAATTGCGGCGGTATTCTTCGCTGCGGGTGTCGATTTGCGATTGTAGGATGGTCATTCTGAAAAGCTCACGGTAGATGAATTTATTGCGGTAAAGATAAACCTACAATTGAGCAAGGTCAACCACCCCCAATACGTAGGGGGTGCGCTCATCTTATGCTAGCAATTTAACGAAACCCTGATACCATGATGTAGGAAAGCAAACACAATCTTGATTCGCAAAACGTTTGCATCAGGTCTATGTGCCGATCACAACTTTTGGGTGTTGAGTGGCTGGAATGTCACCGCATGGACATCGCGGCGTTTTTGAGTAAACCCCATCCCCCTCCATTCTCCTAACCATATCCTCTTTTCAACCTAGTCATTCAACAGGGGCAAATGCAACTGTATTTGCGTGCGTCTCGTTTTGTTTGTGTGCGAAAGGGCACAGGTTAAAAACTCCTATGACTGTGAATATCAAGCAAATGCTGCTTGGCAAGCGTTTGCATACCGCAGAACTTGCTGATCAGGCGATCAGCAAGTCGGTTGGCTTGGCGGTTTTTGCCAGTGACGCGCTCTCCAGTACCGCCTATGCGACAGAGGAAATCCTGATCATCCTCGCCGCTGCGGTGAGTGGAGGCGCGGCGAGCATGTGGGCGACAGGGGGCACGATTCTTGGGATGTCAATCCCGGTCGCGATTGCGATTGCCGTACTGCTGGCGATCGTGACGCTCAGCTATCGGCAGACAATTTACGCCTATCCCAACGGCGGCGGTGCTTACATCGTCGCACGGGATAATCTGGGGGAACTCCCTGCCCAGATCGCGGGCGCGGCGCTGCTCACGGACTACATTCTGACGGTTGCCGTGTCGGTCTCGGCAGGTGTTGCGCAGATTACCTCGGCGTTTCCGGGCTTGTTGCCCATCAAAGTCGAGATCGCAGTCGCCGTGATCGCCATCATGACGCTGTTGAACCTTCGTGGTGTAAAGGAATCGGGGCGGGTTTTCGCTGTACCGACCTACTTCTTCCTCGGCATGATGTTACTGACACTCGGCGTCGGTTTCGTGCGCTTCCTGAGTGGCACGCTGCCTACCGTCACCGGTGTCGAGGCAATCCATCACAATATGCTTGAACCACTCACACTGCTGCTGGTCTTGCGTGCGTTTTCCAGCGGTTGTACGGCGCTGACTGGAATTGAGGCGATCAGTAACGGCATTACCGCGTTCAAGGAGCCGCGCAGTCGCAACGCTGCGATCACGCTGGTATGGATGAGCAGCATCCTGATCATTTTGTTCCTCGGCATCACATTTCTGGCGAACGCGATACAGGCGGTGCCAAGTCACACGGAGACGGTGATCTCTCAGTTAGGACGTACCGTCTATGGCGAAGGCAGCCTGTTTTACTATCTGGTGCTGGCGGGGACTGCGGTGATCTTGCTGCTGGCGGCAAATACCAGCTATGCGGGTTTCCCCCGGTTGGCGGCGCTGCAAGCGCGTGACGGTTTCCTGCCGCGCCAGCTAACCCATCAGGGCGGGCGCTTGGTGTTCTCGTGGGGAATTGTCGCGCTGGCGGGGCTTGCGTCGCTTTTGGTGATCGCCATGAATGCGACAGTAACCGCGCTGATCCCGCTGTATGCGATTGGTGTATTCCTCAGTTTCACCATTTCGCAGGCGGGGATGGTCAAGCATCTAGGCAAGATTGGCAAACTGAAACCCGGTGAGGAGCAGCAGGGGCTTGAATCCACGCTGCACTACGACAAACGCTGGCGTACCAAGCAGATCGTCAGCGCGATTGGCGCGATCTGTACTTTCGTCGTCATGTGTGTGTTTGCCGTCACGAAATTCACCAGCGGCGC
>DATGQJ010000579.1:0-3360 GCA_035304265.1 Oceanobacillus sp. | reverse complement strand
TACTGCGTGCCGTAGCTTTCGCCATACAGCCAGATTTTCTGGTCGCCTGCCATTTGCCGGAACACTTCAAGATCATGTATTGCCTGCTCGGTATTGATGTAGCCCAGCAGTTGCGGTGATCCCATCTCTGCCTGACAATCCCGCGCGAAGGTTTGCGCTGCTTCCAGCGTCGCCGCCTCTCCTTCCGGCGAAAGCGGGCGGGCGCTGACGACGGTGTACGCGGTGATGGCGTTCGGGCAGTCCAACCCACCCGATAGCCCGATCCCGCGCTGGTCGAAAAACACCACGTCGAAGTTTTCCCATATCCCGCCGTCGAAGTAAGAGGAGTAATTGTCCGCCAGCGCGATCCCCGCCGATCCCGGTCCGCCCGTCACGGTCACAAATAACCCGCGCGATTCTCCCGACGCCGGAACCACGCCAAAGGTCACGTCAATCGTCGCGTCGTTGCCCGCGTCGAAGTGATCCAGCGGGACGGTGAGGGTCACACAGGTGAATGCGCTGTCGTTGGGACATGGTTCGCCATCCAGCGCGTCAAACCAATCGGACGACTGCGCGAAAGCCGGGAACACAGCGATAAAGAAGGTGATACAGCACCATACAGCGGCGCGGCGCATGAGGTTGATCCTCTCTGAGAAGTAAATTGTCCGCCACCGATCATAACGGGGTTGGCTGCCCTCACCAAACTACCCGCACAATCCGGTCTAGCCCCGCATAGTCCTGAAGCACGTCGGCGCTCTGAGGATTGAGTATTTGCCGAACCAGTCTCAGTGTAGCCGCGCCCTGTGTTGCGCCGATTTCCAGCAGAATCAGCGCGTTTGGGTTGCACGCCTGCGGAATCTGGGTCAATAGCCGCCGGATCAGGTCAAGCCCATCTGCGCCGCCATCCAGCGCGAGAGTCGGTTCGTAGCGGCTGACGGCAAGCGTTGGCACTTCGTCGCTGGCGATATAGGGTAGGTTCGCCATCACCAGATCGACCCGGATATTGCCCTCAATCAACGGCGAGAGCAAATCGCCCTGCAAAAAAGTGACGTTCGCGTTGTGCCGTTCGGCGTTTTGGCGGGCAACCACTAACGCCGCTGTGCTCACGTCGGTTGCATAAACTCGTGCCTGTGGCGCATGTCTGGCGAACGTGACCGCCAGCGCCCCGCTGCCCGTTCCCACGTCAACGGTGGTCAGCATCGGTCTAGCTCTCGCCCAGTCGAGCGCCTGTTCCAGCAAGAGTTCGGTTTCAGGGCGCGGGATCAACACATCGGGCGTGACCACAAATTCCAGATCGTAAAAGCCGCGTTTGCCCAGAATGTAGGCGATAGGCTCGCCGTTAGCGGCGCGTTCCACCCATGCCTCGAATTGTTCCCGCTGCTCGTCGGTGAGCACTTGATCGCCATGCGCCAGCAAATAGGCGCGATCTACGCCGAGCACTTCACCCAGCAGCATGTCCACGTCCAGCGCGGCAGACTCTGAAACCGGGCGCAGCCGTTCAATGGCGTCATGGCGAACGAGCGTGATAGAGGCGTTGGGAGATTCCATTCACAATCAACTTGAATTGCGCAAACCAATCGTCAAAAGTATAGTTCCAATTTGACCGATGATCTGCTTTTCGGAGAGGGCAACCATGACCCAATACCAGACAGCAGCCATTTATCGCGGGCTTCGCCAGCAAGTCACGGAGTTTGACCCTGTTCAAGCAGGCTTCGTGCCCTCGGATCGCGTCTGGGGAATCTTGATGGAAGTCGGTCTTCAGGACGCAGTGTTCACGCTGGTCGCCATTATAGACGGTACGGTGAGCCTGTATTTCAGCAACGGCGGGGGCATCATCGGTTCTGGGCAGCATGAAGCCCCGCGTAAAGCGGGAGAAGCGTTGCTGAAACTCGCACCGCAGTTCTTACATCATGCTCAACCGACGACCACCTTCCCGCTTCCCCGATCGGGCTACGCCCGCTTTCACTTTCTCACCTTCGATGGACATTTCACCGCCGAAGCGAAGGAAGACGATCTGACAAATAATCAACACCCGCTCTCGCCGCTGTTTTTTGCGGGAAATGACGTACTCACCCGTATTCGCCTCGTGGACGAAGGCTGGAAAGAACTCATTCCCGCCGCCGCAAACGGAGATCGCGCGAGAGTCGACGAACTGCTTGAGATGGGTGTGGATGTCAACGCAGCCGATGAAACCGGACTAACCGCATTAATGGCAGCGTCCCATACTGGCGAGACAGACGTGGTGAACGTCCTGCTTCAAGCGCAAAGCACGGTGGATAAGCAGGATGCGGAAGGCTATACCGCGCTCATGTTTGCCTGTAATGCCGGAAATCAGGATTGCGTTCGGGCGCTTATCAACCACGGAGCACAGGTCAACCTGCTGGACAACACCGGCTCTACGCCGCTGATGTTCGCTGCCCAGCATGGATATACCGACATTGTACGCCTGCTTTTAGAGCATGGTGCCGATAAAACCATCGTCGGCGAACATGGGTTATCGGCGCTCGGCTTTGCCAGACAGAACGGGCATCAGGAAACCGAGAGGTTGTTGCAATAGCTACCGCGTATGTTCAGCCATCTCATCATGCGATACAAAGCGCACATCTTTGACAAGCGAGAGGCGATAGCCGTCCGGGTCTGCGATCACGAAGCGCTTTTGTCCCCAGAATTCCTCGCGTAATTCCCGCACGATCTTGACGCCTGCATTCTTGAGCCGTGTATAGAGCGCCTCGATGTCGGTTTCGTCTGCCAGCGAAACGTACAATTCAACGCCGACACCGAGCGGTGTGTTTTGAGGAAGTTCGTGATATTCCGTGCTGTCGAGCCACAGAATTGTGGGTCCATACTTCACACCCGCAAAGACCGGTTTGCCGTCTTTACCGGGCAGCACGGTGTCGGTCTGCACGAAACCCAGATATTCAGTGTAAAAAGCGAGACTGGTGGTCACATCACGAACATTCAAGAGAGGATGAATGATAGACATCGTTTCATCCTTTCAGTGAAGCGCTTCTACAATCGCCCCTCAAAGAACGCCACGCATCCCACCACTTTCGTTGAATACTCGCGGAAGTGAGTTTTGAGGTTGTTTTCCAGATCGGCAAGATTGTCCTCGGAATTCCCGAAAATCCCCTTGCTGTTGTACAGCCGCATCAGCCACCGCGCGAGGAAATTCGGCTTGATGCCCTGTCCCAGAATGGTCGAGCCGAACACCACGCCGCCGTCGTTGAGCAGGGGCTTGAGGTTGGCGAAAACCACCTGCTTGCTCTGCATCGTACCGGGTAAACAATGCAGCAGGTAGTTCAGCCCAATCGAGTCGAATTTGGGCGCATCCAGTTCAAGCGGTTCCAGCACGTTCGCCTGATGCGTCGTCGGTTGGTAGCG
>DATGQJ010000578.1:0-2614 GCA_035304265.1 Oceanobacillus sp. | reverse complement strand
GCTGTGTCGCTGCCGTTTTCATAGGCAGTTCGCAGAGAGCGCGACGCGCGGAACAGCCCTTCACGACAAAAGCCATCGGTGATAGGGTTCGCCTTGTTGGAAACGAACGGCTCCAACACCTGCGTGAGCGCGTCCATGCCGGTTCGCGCCGTGATGTCGGGCGGTAACTCGTAAGTGAGTGCGGGATCGACGATGGCAGCACGAGGCAGCATGTAGGGGCTGCGCAGGCTGACCTTGACACGATGCTCAGGCGAGGCAAGCACGGCATTCGAGGTCACTTCCGCGCCCGTACCCGCCGTCGTCGGGATGGCGATATAGGGCAGCGAGGGATTGGTGAGGGGTTTGCCCCGCCCGATGACTTCCAGATAATCCAACGGTTCGCCATCATGCGCCACCAGCGCGGCAATCGCTTTGCCCGTGTCAATGGCGCTGCCACCACCGAACCCAATCACGAGGTCGCATTCATTTTCACGCGCTGCTTGCACGCCCGCTTTTGCCACGTCAATCGTCGGTTCGCCATCGACGGCAAATACGGACGACTCTACCTCGCTGGCACGCAACAAATCGAGCAGTGTAGAGGCGCGAGATGGGTCTTTCCCGGTGACAACCAGCGCTTTTTTGCCCAAACCAGCGGCGATTTTGCCGACATTTTCCAATGTGCCAACGCCGAAGTAGATGCGAGTCGCAGTAGCAAATTCAAACGGCATAGTCGTCACTCCGCCGGAAACAGGACATCGTATCGGGTGGCGGTACGTGGTTCCGCCATCATGTCGGCAACCGTATCGCGCCAGCGGGCATAGTGCGCGGTTTCGCGGTGGGCAAGCTGGTCTTCCGGTGCTTTGTAAATCTCATAGAGGATAAAGCGGGTTGGATCGTCCTGCTGCTGCAACACGTCGAAACGGACAACCCCCGGCTCTTGTACGCTGTTGCGGGCGTTGTCGAGTGATGCTTCGATGAAGGCATCGACAAATTCAGGCTTCACGTGAATATAAACAACGGCTGTAAACATATGGGTCTCCAAACAGGCGGCGCTCAACTTACAGGACTTACGCAGTTGAGATCGTATCTGATAAACAGTTAATTAACAGGAGAATGTTTGAAAATGGTTTGCAGCCAAGTGCGTAAGCCCTATATTTGGGGATGATAACGCAGATTTACGTGAACGACATGTTCCCAGTTGCAATTCGCGCGTTTCCAGAGTTCAATAGAGGTCAAAAGGTGTCACTGAATTCACACTGAGGAACACTCCATGCCCAATATCTTTCAGGGAAAACTGGTCAGGTTACGCGCAATCGAGCCGTCCGATTGGGAAATCCTCTACGAATGGGATCAAACGGACTCCGACGGTGCCCGGATGTCCTACGAAATCTCGTTCCCGGTGCCACGCGAGGAAGCAAAAGCACGGACGGAACGCGAATCCAAGTACACGGCTGAAAGCGACGTATTCCGCTTTCAAATCGAGCGGCTTGACCGTGAATTGGTCGGGAACATCGGCGTTCATACGCTCAATCGACGCTGCGGGACGTTTATGTACGGTCTATACATTGCACCTACCCACAGGCAACAGGGTTATGCCTCCGAAGCCATCGCGCTGCTGCTGCGTTTCTACTTCCACGAGCGCCGCTACCAGAAGGTGAATGCTGAGGTCTACAGTTTCAATGAGCCGTCCATTCGCTTACATGAACGCCTTGGCTTTGTCTTAGAAGGTCGTCTGCGCAGGATGCAGTATTCCGGCGGGCAGTTCCACGACACGCTGATCTACGGCATGACCAGAGAAGAATACGATGCCCGTGATTGGGGATTGGAATAGCCGCGCATGGATTTTTCCGCGTTGAATGGACATCAGTATTCGTCGTCCTCGGTTTCGCTGTCGATGATGTCATATACAGCGTCGAGCGTGTCATCGGCTGCTTCGAGCGCGGCAAATGCGTCTTCGTCTTTCGACTGCATCAGGTATGATGCGGATTCCAGCAGGGATGCCGCCGCTTTCGCCACCAGCGAAGCGACATCCTGATAGTCATGCGGGACAATCAGATCATCTATCTGTTTCAAGGCAGTACGGGTCGCGGTGAGCGCCTGTTCGAGTGATTTCAGAACTTCGCCGGAAGTGGACATTGGTGGCTCCTTGCATCACAGAATAGACGAATAAGGATACCACTTGATCACAAACAGCGGCGTACCCCTGAATTTCGGGTTTCACACCGACACGCCCACCGTGTAACCGCTCGACCATGCCCACTGAAAGTTGTACCCACCGATGCGCCCGTCCACGTCGCAGATTTCGCCGCATAGATACAAACCGGGGGATACTCGCGATTCCATCGTCTCAAGGCGGATTTCAGAGAGTGGAACGCCGCCCGCCGTAACTTCCGCATAGGTGTAACCACGATTTCCGGTGATCGGCAGCGGAAGTTCGGTCAACGCACGGACAAGCCCCCTGCGTCCTTCGCGGGTGATCTGGTCGCCCGGAGTGGTCGCCTCGACACCTGCATGAGCGCACAGCGCCCGCAGCAATCGCTCCGGCAGTCGCTCGCTGAGAGCACGAAGCGGCGTTGACCTGCCAAGTCCGCGCAGCGTCGCATCCACGCTTTCGGCAGTTTCACCGGGAAGCCAG
>DATGQJ010000577.1:0-6307 GCA_035304265.1 Oceanobacillus sp. | reverse complement strand
GTGATCTGGGCGTTGTGGGTCGTCCGGCAGGGCGCACGCGGCGTCTACGATAACGGCAATTACGTCGGCGTGGAAATCTTCGGGTTGTACTGGCACTTCGTGGACGTGGTGTGGATTGTTCTGTTTACGGTTATCTATCTGCTTTAGACGAGGGTGGTTATTATGACGAAGCGAAAAACAACCAACGAAGAACAACCCACTCCAATCGATCCGGAAACCGCGCCAGAGCCATTGCAGGAAGCGCAGGCAGAGACGGTGCGTGAATCGCGCGATGTTCCCGCCGAGACGGTGACGGAACAACTGTCTGAGATTGACAAGGACATCGTAGAAGCCGAGCCGGAGGCGGTGAAGGAAACGCGGCGCGAAGCCGAGGCGGTGCTCAACAAGCCCATCGAGGCAATCGAGGATGCGGTCAACGAGCTTGATCGTAAAGACACGCCAGAGACGCCGCACGACACGCTCTCTCATGCCGTCCCCGCGACCACCGTCGTATTTGGGCGCGTGATCCCGCTGCCGGTTTACACCGTCGTCTTCATCACGCTGGGCATCATCACGCTTGTCGAAGTGGCGAGCGCTGAAATTTTCCCCGATGGTTTTCTGCTGACGCTTTGGTTGGGCGGGTTGTCCGTCGCGAAGGCAGTTCTGGTGATGTATTTCTACATGCATCTGAAAGACGACAGCCGAATTTTCGCGGGAGCGATCATTCTGCCCATCGTCGTGGCGCTGATTGCCACGTTGTTCCTCACGTCGGTAGCTCCGACAGGATACTAAGAAGGTTTTGCGTGAACCTCACCCCCCAACCCCCTCTCCACTTCGTGGCAGAGGGGGAGTCGAGCGAAGCGAGGCGGGGTGAGGTTCTACAATCTCCGCCTTATTTATCACCCTCGTTTGTTAGCTTCTGCACGTTCCGCAAGTAGTTCACTGCCCGTTGATGGAGTTCGTGGGGATAGGTGAACCCCATCAGGTCAGCGACTTCCACCGCCGCTTTCTGAAACAGGTCAATCGTCTTCCACATCGCTTCCCAGTTTGCTGCTATGTCAGCGCCTACGTAGGTGGCTTCCAGTTCTGTCCACAAGTCAGGGCGCAGCCAGCGCTTTAGCCCGCGCCCATAGGGACCCGGTTTGACTGTCCACTGGTGGTCGACTTCCATGCGCCATTCCAGCATCGGAATCAGGTTCGACAGCTTCATGAAGTTCTCGAAGACGTATTTGGCGGCGATCAGGTCGTCGCGCCAGAGGTATTTGGCGACGTAAGTGGCTTCGTGAAAGAACAGTTCCACCTTTTCAAGATATTGGGCTTCGGTGGGCGGTTTCGGGATGTATGCCTTGTAGGTTGGTGGTTGCAATGCGGTGGTCAAGCCGTCCTTATCCAGCAGAACACGGTAGCCCGCGTCAAACTCGTCGGGGAGATTGGGAGCGGCGGCGATGTGCTGCATTTGTGCGACAGGCATCAGGGTGAAATCGATCTTGAGACCATCCTCAAACTGAACCACGTATCCGGCGCTCTCAAATCCGTTTTTCGTCCGGATCGGATCGCGGTAGAGGGCAAGCACACGCCCGAAGGCTTCCAGCCACTCACGACTTTCATGGAAAGGGTGAATGTCGGTGAGGACGAGGATCACGTCGTAGTCGGAGAGAATATCCAGTTTGGCATTGGGGACGGTACGGGTGCTGGTCATTATCATCGCCCGCACCGATGGTTGTTTTTCGCCCCACGCAATCAGGCGCGGGATAACTTCATTCTCTGTGGGAATGTTGAGCATTCGCAGATTCCTAGCTTAGACAGGCGGCAGTTCCAACCGGAAGCCGATGGCGCGTTCTCGGTGCTTGCCGACGTAATAGCTGCCTTGATCCGCGCGGACGCATCCTTGCTTTTCATAGAACTTGACCGCGTTTGCGCGTTCTATCGTCCATACCCACGCCGCCGGACAGCCAAGGTCGCGCAGCCGCGCACAGCCCGCATCCCACAACGCCTGCCCGACGCCGCGCCCCTGAAAAGCGGGCAGGATGTAGAGGGCGGCGACTTCACCCTCATCGTTTTTGAGCAGCGACAGGCTGATAAAGCCGATCAACTCGCCCTCGTAGTCGGCACCGATGTGGGCGATGTGCCCCTTACGCCGATCTACCCAATCGCCATAGGACGAAATCGTGCTGTCGAATACGCCGTCAATTTCTTCCGGGGTGTAGATATGTGCGTAAGCCACTCGCCACGCCCGCTCGATCAGGCGGAAACGCGCTTCTCGCTCATCATTCTTGGATGGGCGCAGGGTGAATTGAAAGCCGCTCATGTTAATGCCTTGGGGGTTTTGCGCCCTTGATTTCGCGGAAACCGTGTCCGTAGGCGCTATGTCCCTGACCGATGACCATAAACGCGCTCGGATCGACGGCGGACACGCATTTGCGCAGCTCGTTCACCTGCGCCCGCCCGATGGTGACGTATATGACAGTACGAGGTTGGTCGGTGAACATGCCCTTGCCTTCCCACGCGGTCACGCCGCGCTTGACTTCGTTCAGGATGGCGTCCGCCACTTCACGCGGCTTGTCGGTGATGATGACGGCGGTGCGGATCACGCTGGGTCCTTCCAGCACGTAATCGGCGGTTGCGCCGCCTACGTACAGGGCAACCATCGCGTACAGCGCCCCTTCCCAGCCGAAAACCAACCCCGCAAACGCAATCACTGCGCCGTCGGTATAAAGGGCGCTGCTGCTGAAGGGAATGCCGAAGCGCTGCTGCAAGATCAGTCCCAGCGTGGACGTGCCGCCGACAGTACCACCTGCCCGGTAGATGATGCCCGCGCCGATTCCGGTGACGATACCGCCGAACAGCGCGTTGAGGAAGGTGTTGTTGGTCACGGGCGACATGAACGGCGTGAGCAGGTCGATCAACACTGAATACAACACGACGACAAAGACCGTCCCTGCGACCACACGCCAGCCGCCAAGCATCTTATAGGCGAGTAGTTGAATCGGGATGTTGCCGACCAAAATCAGCAAGCCGATAGGCAGCGCGAAGAGATAATTCAAAATGATCGCCACGCCTGAAATCCCGCCGGGCGCGATCTGGGCAGGTGCTTCAAAGACGACCACGGCAATCGCCGAGATCAACGATCCGAGCGACAGCAGCGCAATCCGCCACAGGACAGCAAATGCATCATTCAAGCGAAGGGATTGGAACAAAGCGCGTGTCCTTGAAGTGTATCAGTACATTGGGACAGGATAATGTGGTTTTCCAGATAAAGTTGGAGATCGTAGGGACATGACATCGTCGTGTCTGTCCCTGATTTACGGGAACGGACACGCAGTTGCGTGTCCCTACAGTATGTCCGTCCTATTTTGTCGAACAGCATCTTCCTGTCCCTGCGTTTCCGTCCTGATTGGGAAACCACATCAGCAGGGTTTTGAACCTCAGGCGGTTTTCTATTCTCTGATGTCCAATTATACCTGTCTGTTCGCTCAGTCCCCAACGGGTTCGGGTTCAACGGTTTCCATTTTGTGTGCCTTGCGTCCGGCGCGTTCGGTCTTGGTCGGGGCGGCGGTGGCGAGCAGGCTGGCGGCTTTTTCTATCGTGCGTTCGGCGAGGGCTTCCGCGCCCGATTTGAGTTCCGCATTGCGCTTCACGTAGGCGATGTTGCGCTCCATATCTTCCGCCGACCAACCGCGACTGTGGGCGATAAACGGGAACTGAGGAAAGTCGAAGCCGAGTTCGGAGAAGAACATCAGCATTTGCCCCGCTACCGCCTGAATGTTGTCCTGCCCGCCCGTGATGATGAATGAGGCGACCTTGTTGCGAATGAGAACGTTATTGCGAATGGTGATCTGGTTCTGGATACAGTTCATGCGCTCGATCATCTTGTAGTAAAGCGAGCTTGCGTTGCCCCATCGAATCGGCGTGGCGACAATCACGGCATCACACCAGAAGACGATGCCTTCGTACACCACCTGCATCTCGTCGCGCTTGTCCATCTGCGTGATGGAGCAGGGCCACGTGCAGGCGTGGGCGCTTTTCGAGTAGTAGCCTTCACAGTGACGGAAGATGAGATCGTTGATGCGGATCAGTTTGGTTTCCGCGCCGTTCAACGCTGCATGGTCGAGGGCGTAATTGAGTAGGTGGTCGGATGTGGAGTAACGTGGGTTGCGCGGGTCCATCACCGTCGTCGAAATGCCGAGCACGCGCACCGGACCCGGCTCACGTACAATCGGGCGGGAGAGTGGGTGCGGCGCGTGGGGTTTTTTGTTACGTTTGGTCGCCGAGTCCAGATCGATGAAGAGATGCCCGTTTTCCTCGCGCAGTTGGTAACAGGGCACGCAGTCTTCTTCGTAGCCGGGTTCGCCGACTCCGGTGGCGCAGTGGAATTTCCAGTTGTGCCATGGGCAGACGATGTACTCTCCGTCCAAGCGCCCTTCGCCCAACGGACCGCCGACGTGATTGCACACGCCGGACACCGCGCCAAACTGCCCATTCAAGTAGGTCAGCGCGATCTTCGTCCGTCCTATCGTGATCTGGCGTAGTGGGGTCGATTTGAAAAACTCGGTTTCGCCGAGATCATGCCACTGAACCATATCCCACGCTCCTTCGGTGAAAGTGATGTGAGAACATTATAGGATGAGTTGCCGAAGTGCGCTGGCATACAGCGACTTACTTCTGGAAAAATCCTTCTGACAGCGGTATATCATCTATCTATATTTGAAACGATTTTAGTGAAATCGAGTAGAATGAAGTGAGAGTTAGTCCGTTGATCAGAAGGTTTCGAGGCATATGGCGAACAATCCCTCAAGCTCGAATCCAATATCGGGGCTGCAAAATCGATTTGGCGAAATCACTGGACTAGCGGCAGCCGCAATCTTGTTGTTCGCAACGGTTGCCAGATTGATTCCCGGTCCTCTACCCTACACAGCGGCGGCAGCCGTCATATTTATTTGTACCGTTCGATATTGTGGGTGGAGACTCTCGGCGATCAGGAAAGAAAAACCAGAGGCAACATCAGCTATCTTACGTAACAATAACTCAACAGAAGAGCGCCAGAAGCCTCGGTTTGGACGGTTCGACTGCATTGACTGGAAATCAACTACCCCGTATCAATTTACTTACCCAAGACGCTGTCTGGAACTCGTAGTGATTTTGCTTCTTATAGTTTTTTGCGTCGTCTGGATACTGAGTTCTCGAAGCGAAATTGAACGTGAATTCAATGGCATTGCCCCGTTGGTTTGTACCCCCACTCATTATGATCCTTCGGGAATGACGGTGCTGGTTGCCCAATTCAATCAGGTTGCGGGAACGCCGTCGCTTATAGAAGAGCGGACGTTTGATACCGTTGCCAGCCATCTTGTCGGCGATTTGAGGGTGTGTTCGATTGAACAAGTCATCTCCAAGCAAATTGACGCCCGGAATCTCGCATCGCGTTTAAGAGGGGTGGCATTGGTTGTATGGGGTCGTATTGATGCCGCATTCGAGATCAATGTTGAGGTGACAGGCGAAGGGCAGGGTAGCCGGAACGTTTTTCGGCTTGCTTCTGGAGAGGTTCTCGATAACTTCACATTTCAACTGGATTCGTCACAGGAAATCAATGTCGTCATCGCTTTTGCCGTGAGTCAGTTGTTTTATAGTAATGATCGGGTTATCGAAGCCCGCACGTTATTAAGCGGGGCGCTCGATACAGCCGAACAAAGGGGTGTAGCTCGAACGAATTCGGCGATAATGGTGGAACCTTACTTTTTTCTGGGATTTCTGTTTGACCAAAACGACTCCACTGTTTCTCCGAATTTTGATGAAGCTATAGAAGCATATTCCAGAGCAATATTGCTTGATCCAACTTATTACCCGGCGTACTTGAATAGAGCAATTGCCTATGTGAACAATGGACAGATCGAGGAAGCGATTGCTGATTATCAAGTGCTTACGGACTCTCAATCACCCTTTGCTCAGGTTGCTCGTCTCAATTTAGCGGGGATTTATATCGAACAGGGGGATCGTCAAGCCGCTGAACGGGAATTTGCGGCGGCGATTGAATTCGATCCTTCTAACCCGAACCCCTACACAAGTCGCGGTTGGGCATATGAAGAATGGGGTGAAAGTTCGCGTGCTCTGAATGACTTTGAAACAGCCGTGCAGCTTGAACCACAAGACCCCTATCGCTACCATGATCTGGGAATGGCGCAACTGCGTGCCGGTCAAACAACGGAGGCTATTGCTACTTATCAGCAAGCGCTTCCCTATTTGACACCGGATGATGCAGAATTCATTCTGGAAGACCTTAACTTATTAGCCGAAGAACTTCCTGAACTAGCGCCATCTATCCATGCGATTATAG
>DATGQJ010000576.1:0-4380 GCA_035304265.1 Oceanobacillus sp. | reverse complement strand
TCGGAGACGCGCAGGTAAGCGGCGGCTTCCGGCACGGTGAGGATGTCAGGGACGCTCGGTTGTACAGCGGTAGGCGGGGCAAAAGGACGCATGGGGGGAACCGGAATCGTCTCGCTCGGCGGCGTAGAGGAGATCAGATAATACACAACGCCAATGGCAATAATCAGCGCGACTATCTCGATGAGTGCCAGAGTCTGTAACGTGTCGAAGTCAATCACCCTGCCGGATTGCGCGACGATTGACCCCGCCAGAAATCCCACCACCAGCGGAGACATCAGCGCAATCCCGATCATGCGCGTCCGGTTCTGCGGAATCACGCGGTTATTGATGATCAGTTGACCCCGAAAAAACAGAAACAGCCCGAAGAAAAATGCGATACCACTGCACATAAGTCTCTCCCTACAGCCCCTGCATTATACCCCTTTACACGCCAAGAATCGCATTCCATCGTCTCAGTTGACACCAAACTTGCTCGCCATATTTTCGGATGATGTTGACAAACCCAGTCGTCTACCATTAACTATAATCAACACAATTACATCTTTTACTGACAAGGAGATTTACGATGTGCTCGCCAGTTGTAGAGAGAATTGTCCGTGAGCGAATCGCGAAAGAAGGACGCCCGCAGATCAGCCGCCGCAACCTGCTCAAATTCGGCGGAATGACCGCAGCCGGTCTCGCCGCCGCGTCGTTGGTCTCGCCCATCAAACGCGCCAGCGCTCAGGAAATTTCAGGCGTTATCGACCTCAGCCACATCTTTTCAACCGACATGCCCACCTATCTACCCGGCGAGACGCCCACACGGGAAGATTTCGTCACTGTAGAAAACGATGGCTTCTACATCCAGCGCTGGAACTATACCGAACATGCGGGCACGCACGTAGACATCCCCGCCCACTTCGTCAGCGATGGTGAAACGGTGGATCGCTACCCGCCCGCGCTGTTGGTCAGCCCCGCCGTGGTCATCGACATCTCGGCGAAGGCGGAAGAAAACCCCGACGCAACACTTGACGTTGAAGACATCGAAGCGTGGGAAAGCGCCAATGGAGAGATTCCGTTAGGCGCTGTGGTGTTCATGTATTCGGGTTGGGAATCGCGCTGGTCGGACGTGGAAGCCTTCCGCAATGCCGATGAAGACGGCGTAATGCACTTCCCCGGCTTCAGTCTGGAAGCGGCAACCTTCCTTCTGGAAGAACGCGATATTCACGGCATCGGGGTAGACACCCTGAGCCTCGACCCCGGACCCTCATCAACCTTCGATGTACACCTGACCGTGCTTGGTGCAGGCAAATACGGCATTGAAGGCGTCGCCAACCTCGCCAATCTGATGGAACATCCGGAAGCGATGGTCGTGGCGGGTGTACCTCGCTGGGAAGAAGGTTCCGGCGGTCCCTGCCGCCTGCTGGCGATCATATAAAACGGACTGTGCTGTAAATTGCCTATAGGGGAGAACCCGTCGGTTCTCCCCTTTTTTGCACGCAAAATTCTACAGTTGATGCAGCTTTCTCACCGATACGGCGTTTTTGACCAATCCACCGGATACTTTTCGACGGAAGGTTGTGTATGCCCGCCAATCGTATCCCAAGGCATGACTTCGGCTCTGTTCCAGTCGAGTTTCTGCGCATATACCCGCCCGATTTGCTCCATCAGCGCGATTTCTTCTGGCTTTCGTGAATCCAGTGACAGCTTTTTCGGATCAACGCCTGCGGGTAGTTGTATTCCCAACGCATTGGTTATCGACTCGCGCGTCAGCGCCGGGTTGTAACGGCGGAAGTCCAATCTACGCCGATAAATTGCCCGTGTGCTGGTTGCCTGTCCCAGCGAGGCATCGTCCAGCCCTTCGACGATGATGTATTCCACCCAGTTCCGCAGCCAGAATTTCCGCGCGGCTCCGTCAGGAAACTGATTCGGCACGTAGCCTGTGCCAAGCGACACCAGAATGACGTTGCCGTCCACGAAGCCTTCTGCCGCGCCGATGTATTCCATCGCTTCCACCGCCGCTGCTAAACACGGATTGAAGTCGATGCCCACGCCGCCGTCGATCAGATTGTCGGCAACGGGTGGAAAGAAAATGGGCGCAGCCCCACTTGCCGCCACCGCGCCCGAAAGCGGAAAATCCTCAAATGCGGGCGCACCCGGACCTTTGTTGACGATGTAGTAGGTATTGCCGTTGCGCACGTCTTTGGTCGTCAGCAAAATGATCGGATGCTGAATGTCGCGGATTTTCAGCCCGCGCGAGAGTGGTTGCAGCGCCACGCGGAAAGGCTCAAGCGAATAGAGATAGCGCAGCCCGGTCAGCAGATAGCGAATCCACAGCAGGATGCCTTGGTTTCCAAACGCTTTTGGCAGCCGATCCTTGTAAACTACGTCCAAAAGCTCCTGTGCGGACATGCCGAGCGCGATTCCGGCGGCGATGATCGCCCCGGTGGATGTACCCGCGACCATATCGAACAAATCCTGTACCTTCTTGCCCGTCATCTTTTCTAACTCGGCGAGCATTGCAACGGCGATAATTCCTCGCATTCCGCCGCCGTCGATGGAGAGGATCACTTTCTTTTTGCCGGGGTTGAAATCGAGCATGGTTTCGCCTTCACTGATGCAAATGCAAAGATATTTTCTAAGTGTAACCGTATTCCTATCGGACAGGATTCGGAAAAAGCAGTACCATAAGCTAGACTGCGCCGCAGCGGATTGCGTTGTATACTCTGTAGCATGTCGCGCCTGACGGCAGATTCAAAGGAGACGAATTATGGTAAAACGAATCGCCTGGATCATCCCTGTCATCCTGCTGCTCGTTCTTACTTCTGCCGCGCTTGGACAGTCGGGGTCTGGCACAGGCTGGACAGCACAGTATTTCAACAATCCATCGCTTTCCGGCTCCCCTGTTTATACGGAAACACTCCCCAATGGAATTAATTTTAACTGGGGTACAGGTTCACCGAACCCGCTTGTACCTGTAGACAACTTCTCCGCGCGTTTTACCTCGGTGCAGTTGTTCGCGCCGGGCGTGTATGAGTTTGTCGCTTCATCCGACGATGGTATCCGGGTGTATATCGACAATGTGCTGGTACTGGATCGTTTCGTCGGGCGCGTTCTGACGACGGATCGCTTCCAGCAAACACTTACCGCCGGGTCACATTCGATAACCGTAGAATATTTTGAAGGCATCGATCAGGCGGCGGTGCAGTTCCAGTGGTTCCAGATCAGCACCGTAGGCACTCCAATTGTGCCCACCCAGATCGGCGTCTTTCCTCCGGTAACGGCAGGTCCTACGCCAACGGCAACGCGCATCCCGCCAACGCCGCTGCCGCCCATTCCACCGGGGGCACTGACCGGGACGGTGATTCGCGCACAGGTGTTGTTGGTGCGTGCTGCTCCGTATCTCGGCGCTCCGGTGGTAGGACGAGTGCTGCGCGGGCAGACATACGCCGTGATCGGGCGTGACCAGGATGCTCGATGGTTCCTGCTGCAACTCAGCGAAACACGAGGATGGGTCTGGGGTTACTACCTGTTCGTCAACGGCAACGAGTTCAATGCGCCGGTGCTGGGTCCGTTTGTCACGCAGGGCGACCCGGCAGCGATGACGGGCGTCGTTGTTCAGACCAATGCGACCTTGCGACTCCGCGCCGCGCCGACCACTGCCTCTGAGCAGATTGGACGCATCCCATGGGGCGATCTGCTGCCCGTCATCGGGAGAACGGCTGCGGGTGACTGGTATATGGTGGTCTTCCGGGGAACGCAGGGCTGGGTGGCTTCAGGCTTTGTCAATCTCATCGAAGGCGACATAGGGTCTGTACCAGTGCGTTGATTTCGGCGATATAGCAAAAAAACTATACGGGGACGCAGTGTGATACTGCGTCCCTGCTTTTGTGTCGATGACTAAAGCGTGTCTGAAAATCCGGATTTTCTTCCATAGAGTTCCCGTCGGGCGCACACGTAGGTGCGCCCCTACAAGACCCGTTTGTTGGTAGGGGCAGACCTGCGTGTCTGCCCTGCACCTATCTGAAAATTCACACGAAAGAAAAATCTCGGATACGCGCTTCCGTAGGCGCAAACCTACGTGTTCGCCCAGAGAACCGACCCACCGTCCAATTTCCAGAGGATGGTTGATAGAAATTAAGCCAATGCGGGAAGGGGACGGGTGGGCGTGGGGCGTACATTCCCGTAGCGCAAACTGCCGAGAATGTTTTCCATGTCTTTCATGCGGATTGGCTTGTTGAAGAACGGGATGCCCATCGCTTCGCAGGTGTCACGAAGGGCATTGTCCCGCGAAATCACTGCAACTTTCGTCCCGTCGATTTTGAACTGAAGCCAGAACTCTCGTAGAAAGTGGATACCGTTTTCGCCCGCTGTGTCGATGTCAAAGAGGACGGCGTGAAA
>DATGQJ010000575.1:0-3285 GCA_035304265.1 Oceanobacillus sp. | reverse complement strand
CCGGCATCGCGATTCCCGCCACACCTTCCGTCCACTTCGGGTCATACAGCCAGCCCTTCGCGCCCGCCAGTACCAGTCCAACATCGGGAATTGCCGCTTTCACATATGCCTGTACCAGCCGCGCGATATTCTTGCGCGGTTGCAGTGTGCCGATGCATAAGAAATAGCGTTCGGGCAAGCCATATTTGCGCCGCACCTCATCTACGTCGCCTTTGGTCGGCGCATCCACGCCCGGATAGACAACGCGAATTTTGGCGCTCGATATATTGTAAAGCTCGGTCAAATCGCGTGCCGTCGCCATGCTATCTGCCAGTACCACGCTTGCGCGGCGGGCGCTGTAGCGGGTTGTCCAGTCCAGATAGCGCCGTGCGTTTGCCGGATGCGCATCGGGGAAATGTTTGTACCCCAGATCATGAACCGTCACCGCCGCGCGTCCTGGAAACAGAGCGGGCAGGGTATGCGCCGGAACCCACGTCATATCGGGACGATCTCGCCACAGTTCGGCGGCAAAACGCACGTGTGTCCACATACGCGAAAACGGGATCACCTTGGTTGTCACCAGTGGGGAAGTCGGAAATAAGTCAGTTGGAGGTTCGTCACGGAAATACAGCGTGATCGTGTGCTGCGTGTTCAAACGAATCAGCGCACGAATCATCTGAAGCGAATAATGTTCCGTGCCGGTTATTCGCGCGACAGTCGTGCGGCTCGCGTCGATGGCAATACGCAAAGACTATCCCCGCCGCCTGAAGACGAACGGCAGCAGCCACAGCACGAGCAGCGCGATCAACACTGCTGGTCCCCATGGGGCGATAGCAGTGAGAATTCGCTGTGGCAGCACGTTACTGGTCACAATCACAGCAAGCAGCCCGGCGGTGACGAGCAGGATACCGGGCGGTAACAATCGCTGATCCGACGGGCGCGAGAGTACGCTGGTGATGATCATCGAAACGCCGAGCGCGGCAATCAGCAGGGGCCAGCCGCGCAGCAGACTCAATCCGCCCGGTTGGAGCGAAAAGCCGAAAAATGCCGCTGCAAGTGCGATAAACACAGCAAAGAATAGATAGCCACGTCCCCACCGTCCGGTAGAAATCCACTGTGCCAGCAGCGTCAGCACCACCGCGCCAACCGCGCCAGCAGCCAACAGCAGCGGATTCAAAGGCGTTCCTGCGGTGGTCGTCAGCGTCAGCCATGCGCCGATCCCGATCAGCAGCAGTCCCGGAACCAGCGAGCCAAGCTGTCCCCGTCGCAGTCGCGGCATCGGCGGCATCGGCAGGGACGGCTCAAAGGCAGGCGGCACGAATTCCTGCTCTGCCTCTTGCTGTGCCACTGCGTCGCCCACCATCAACGCGAATTCGCCGTCAATCGGTGGAACGCCGCCGTAGATTTCGTCAACGGCTTGAATCGTCTCGTCGGCGACGGCGGAAAATTCGGCGAGTTCATTGACCATCAACGTATCGCCATCAAAATCTGAGGTCGATTCGTTGAGTGAGTCCTCTTGTTCGGATTGGATTTCGTTCTCGTCTGTGTCCATATGTTGTATTGTGGCGGGTTTTGCGACTGTGCGCAACCCTTGTCACTGCCTGTTTAACTTTGTATAATGCCTTCACAACGGCGACGTGGCCAAGGGGTAAGGCAAGGCTCTGCAAAAGCCTGATCACCAGTTCGAATCTGGTCGTCGCCTCAAGAGTATCCATCTTGGATACTCTTTTTTGTAGAGGTACAGGTGGATCACAAACAAACGCCCCAAACGTTGTCTGAACAGAAGGTGGAGCAGCCACAAATGATGCCCCGCCCTGTCGAAGCGCCTCTACCCAATTACACCCTCTCGACGGTTTGCCCTGCCTGTACATATCCAACCATTCGCCATGCCTGCAAAGTCCGCTGTGAACGCTGCGGTTTCATGTGGGATTGCAGCGAGCTTTAGTAGCGGCGCATGGAAAATCGGTAAATGCCCACGCTTGCATCTCCAATCCCCTTCCTTACTGACTGATCAATCAACTGGGCGCGATCATTGCTACGCAATCCACCGCCACGTCACAAACCGCGTGATGAACAGCAGCGCCAGCGCCGCTGATGCGCCGTACACAATCGCCTGCTTCCACAGACGATCACTCCACGCGGCGAGCACAATGTAAAACGGGAAGACGACTGCACCGAAACGCGGCATACTCCACAATGTCCCCGTCGCAATGGGAATGAGGATCGCTGCCAGCGCGAACACGCCCCACATCCGGTTCTGCCGCCACACTAGAATCGCCAGAATCAGATAGGCTATTGTCGCCGCCAGATCGATCCATGCTGGACGAAAGCCGAAAATCGCGATTTGCTCACCGCTGAAATACACGGTGAACGCCTCTATCGGTGAGGTAAAGCTGCGCCCCCAGATCAGGCTGTTTGCCTGAAAGAACGCCAGCGGATCGCCTACCCACCATCCGGCAAACAGCACGTACCCAACCAACACCAGTAACGGCAAATGCGCAGCGATCAATCGTGCATGTCTCGATTGTGGGGGTCGCCACGCCCACCACACCAGCGCCGGATACAACGCCACGCCCACCGTTCGCGTCAGGCAGGCGAGACACGCTACGCCAACCGCCACCGCGAATCGATCCCGTTCCAGCAGCCAGAACGTCAGCAGGCACAACAGCAGAAACAATGCCTCGGTATACACGCCGGAGAGAAAAATCATGTTCGGCGCGATCAACAGCAGCGCCACCGCGCGGATCGCCGTTTGTTCGCCCATGCGCTTCTTTGCAATGTCATACAGCAGAAAGGTGCTTGCCAGCAGCGCGATATTCGAGACGATCAAACCGCCAATCGTTGCACACGTGCTCAAATAGGGCGAGAGGGCGCAGCCCGTCGGCGTCAATCCACTGGCGAGATGAACCGCAAGCGGATATAGCGGCAGGAAAGCCATATCCGCGCTCACCTGACGCTCGTTGTACCAGTCGTAACCCTCAATCGCAATCGTCGCGTAAAATCCGGCATCCCAGCGATACCACATATCCAACGCCGGATTGCCATCGAGCAAATGCTTGAATTCGGGACCCTCTGTGCTGGGGAGTACCGTCACCGCCACCGCGCCAATGACGACCAGCGCAATGCGGGTGACGATAAACAACGCGAGAATAGTGAGAATTTCGCGGCGGGTGAAAGACGCAACTTGCTCCACGTTGACACTTCCATATGCGGTAGAGCGTGTTATGTACTTTGATGTCGAGATTGCCCCTCACCCTGCTTGCGTCGCTTCGCTTCGGCAAGCCGTCCCTCTCCCACGTAAACGGG
>DATGQJ010000574.1:0-3534 GCA_035304265.1 Oceanobacillus sp. | reverse complement strand
GGCAGGGCAACCGAACACCCTTCTGGGCATACTTCGACATTCACGGCTTGTTCCTGTTCCTGATTTTCTCACTGCTGATGTGGGAAACCGGACGCTGGCTGCGTAGCGTCAAAGTGCGCACCCTGCGCGGCAAGTTCGAGTTATTGCTCCTCATTTTGCTGATCGTGATGGGACTGATAGTCGCCGCGTTCGTCCTGAGCGCGATGAGCTATCAGGTCACGCTGATCGCCCTACCCCTGCTGATCTGGGTGACGATACTGTTCTTCCGTCAGGGACAAACGCTGACCATGCAGTACATCCTCGCGCTGATGGGCTTGGGGCTGGCGCTCACGCTCGGCGTCGAATACGTCGTGCTGGACGGCGACATCGGACGGCAAAACACGGTCTTTAAGTTCTACATGCAAGTCTGGCTGATGTTCAGCGTGGTCGGCGGCGCAGCGTTCGCGTGGCTGATTCGCAGTGTGTGGCGCTGGCAGGCGGGTGTAAGAACGGTGTGGCTGTTCAGCCTGTCCGTGCTGGTCACAATTGCGCTGTTGTTCCCGATCATGGCGGCTCGCGCGAAAGCCGTCTACCGAATGCCGCCGGTTGCAACCGAAGATGGGGCAACGCCGGAGATCCCCTTCACAATGGACGGCGCGGCGTTCATGCAGTGGGCGCGTCGCTGGGAAGGCGACAACGACGTAGTCGATATGTCGCAGTGGCGCGGCTTCACGCTCGACGAAGATTACGCCATGATCCGCTGGTTGCAAGAGAACATTCAGGGAACGCCCACCATCATCGAAGGTTTGGGCGACGACACACAATATCGCTGGAACGGACGCATCTCGATTTACACCGGATTGCCCGCCGTACTCGGTTGGAATTTCCACCAGCGCCAGCAGCGCACGCTCGACCCGATGGGGCGTATCGTGGAAATGCGCAACGCCAACGTCAACGCTTTCTACGAGACTCACAACATCGGCACCGCGTGGCAAATCCTGCGCTTCTACGACGTGGATTACATCATCGTCGGCAAATTGGAACGCGCCTATTACAATCGCGAAGGTCTGGCGAAATTCGACCAGATGGTCACGGAAGGGCTGCTGGAGGTCGTCTGGCGGCAGGGCGAATCCGTTATTTATCGTGTGAATCAGGACGCACAACTGACGGAACGAGGGTGAACGATTGATTTTTGAATGGCTTGCCCGCGAAGGCGGAATTGTATTGAGTTGGTGGGCATTGGTCACGCTGGCAGGCGTGGCAGCGCTGCCGTTGTGTATGCGCTTGCTTGGCGGCTTGCCAGATCGAGGGTACACGCTGTCGCGTGCCGCCGGGCTGCTGGTAGTCGGTTTCGTCTACTGGCTGCTGGCAACCCTCGGCTTTGTGCGCAACACCACAGGCGGCATGGTGCTGGCGTGGGTGATTGTGCTGGTGGTTGCGCTGGTATTGTATTTCAGCGGTACACGGTTCGACCTGCGGGCGTGGTGGCGAGAAAACCGCGCCGTCATCATCACAGGTGAACTACTGTTCGCGGTTCTGTTTCTGGGTTGGGCAATCGTGCGGGCGCACCAGCATGGAATCGTCGCCACCGAAAAACCAATGGAACTGGCGTTCATCAGCGCCACCATGCGCAGCGAGACCTTCCCGCCCAACGACCCATGGATGTCCGGCTACGCCATCAGCTACTACTATTTCGGCTACGTGATGGCGGCAATGCTGTCAATGTTGAGCGGCATTCCCAGCACCGTCGGCTTCAACATGATGATCACGCTGCTGTTCGCGCTCACGGGGTTAACCGCATTCGGCGTGGTCTATAATCTCGTGCGCAGCGGCGCGTTCCCGTTCGTGCGGAGCGCCTCACGCGACGACACGTCAACGCCCCGTTCCCCTTCGCGAGTGGTGGCGTTGCTCACAGGTTTGCTTGGCACGGTCTTTGTTGTGCTTCTGGGCAACTATCAAGTTCCCATCATCGAAATCCCTTACGAAACCAGTTCCGCTCCGGTGGAGTATTTTCAATTCTGGGATAACGATGATCGCTACGCGCCGCGCTCACAGCCCGCCGCCGACATCACGCAGTGGGATTACTGGTGGTGGTTCCGTGGTGCCCGCGTCCTTAATGATCGCTACCTTCCCGTAGAATTTCCCGAAGGCAGCGACGCCGATCCGAATGCGCCACGCTACACCATTGGCGAACGCACCGAAGTCATCGACGAGTTCCCGCAGTTCAGCTTTTTGCTGGCAGATGTTCACCCGCATGTACTCTCATTGCCCTTTGCGACGCTGGCATTAGGGTTGGCGGTGAACGTGCTCATGAGTGGACGTTCGCCTGAGCGCCGTGAGATCATTTTCTACAGCGTGTGTCTCGGCGGGTTGATCTTCCTGAATACGTGGGATGGACCGATTTACACGGCTGTGGTTGTCGGCGCGGATGGCGTGCGCCGCCTGATTCGGGGCGGCACAGGTCGGCTCTCGTCGCGCGATCTCCGCCAGATGATCACGTTGTTCGTTTCGCTGCTGGTGTTAGGGGCGATCTTCTATCTGCCCTTCATTCTGAACTTCCGCTCTCAGTTGGGCGGGGCGCTGCCCAATCTGGTCTTCCCGACAGCCTTCCAGCAGTATTTCATCATGTTCGGTCCGCTGCTGCTGATCCTCGTGCCGTTCCTGCTGGTCGAAATCTGGCGAGCGGGCAAACGCATGAACTGGTCGCTTGGAATACAGTCTGCGCTGACCATCCTCTTCCTGCTGATTGCTGCCATGCTGCTGCTCACGCTGATCGGCTGGCTGATCCCCAGTTTAAGAAGCGATGTCTTGAACTTCGTCGAATCAGGCGGCGGGTGGGGCGTTGTACTGCCTGCCGTGGTCTTCAAGCGCATCACCCATATCGTGACCACCGTGGTTCTGGTTGGCGGTTTGGTCGTGCTTTTCGGGCGCTTGTTCCCCCGCCAGCAAACCGGCGAGGAGACGGATCGCCACGTCGTCACCTATTCGCCCTCGGCGGCGTTTGCCCTGTTGTTGGTCGGTGCGGGCATTCTGCTGACGCTCATCCCCGAATTTGTCTATCTGCGTGACTTCTTCGGGACGCGCATGAACACCGTCTTCAAGCTGTATTATCAGGCGTGGGTCATGTTCAGCATCGCAGGGGCGTATGCGGTCTACAGCATGTTCGCCGAAGATCGCGTGCCAGCGCTTGCAGGGAGAGCAGCCTACGGGCTGTTGGCTGTGGTCGCTATCTCGCTAGGAATGCTTTATCCGGTTCTTGGCATTTATCATCGCATGTTCATCGAAACCAACCGCTTGAATAACCTCGCTCCTGACGCGCTGACGCTGGACGGCGGCTATACAACGGCATTCGGAGACGAGTACGCTGCGGTGCAGTGTCTGTCCGAGCTTTTGCAAGGTGATGATTACGTGGTTGTCGAAGCCGTCGGCGGCTCATACGACAGCAATAATCCGCCATCCGGCTTATCGGGTAAGATCGCGGGTATTCCCAATCTGTTCAACTGGCCCTTCCACGAGATGCAGTGGCGCGGCGGAACCTTTAGCGAAATCGCTGGC
>DATGQJ010000573.1:0-2695 GCA_035304265.1 Oceanobacillus sp. | reverse complement strand
TTCGCTCGTCATCTGGAAAGTCATTTGTTCCCCAAGTTTTCAACAATAGCTCGCTAAAACCTGCAATAGATGTGGTGAATGTTCTGCTTTCCGAGCAGGACACCGCTGCTAATTCAAGAAGACTGTCAGTTGCAAACACCAACGCCTGTGTAACATCCTCGCTTTCCAACTGTGGGTGTTCGGCTAAAACCTCATCCGCCGTTTTGCCATTCATCAACGCCTTGACCACTTCCGACACCGTGATTCCCGTATCGCGGATGGTTGGCAATCCATCCAGCACGTTCGGGTCTCGGGTAATCCGGTCAAGTTTGGGCTGGTTCATTTGCGGTCACGTTCTAACAAACCTTCACAAACCATTTTCAAACAATCTCCTGTTAATTATCTGTTTATCAGATGGCGTTAGTAGGCGTTGTACGTCGCTTTTGCCCACTCGTTCAACTGGCGCAATACCGTCATCGTCTGTTCCACGTTGGGCGCAATCAGCGAGGCAATATCCTTATCATCGGGATTGGTGATGGATGTCGCAAGCGAATAACCCGCGTTGAGCAAAATATTCAGCGGGTGCAGCCCTTCGCTTTTCGCCCACGCAATCGCGTCCAGCAAATTCTGGATAGCAAAGACCAACGCCTGAAACACGTCTTCCGCATCCAACACCCCGACTTCTGCCAGCAGCGTTTCAATCGGCTTCCCCGCCATGATCTGGCTGACGACTTCCGAAACGGTAATGCCCGTGTCGCGGATACACGGCGTTCCGTCGAGTATGGCAGGGTCTTGCGTGATGCGGTCAAGGGTGAGTTGGCTCATCGGTCTTACTTCAACTAGCGGCAGGTCGCTTAAAACTGTAGGTTTCTTTATACCACTCAGGGGTCGGATTAGCGCACTGGCTTTCCAGTTCCCAGCCTTCTCCGCGAAGCGCCTTTACCGCGTTGTCGAGTTCGGCACGTGGCAAGCCCGTGCGCGTCTCGCTCGTTTTGCCCGGCACGTTGCGATATTCAATCGTCAGGTCAAGTAGATTAGTCGCGCGGCTGACCGCCCCTTCCAGCGTGCAATATTCCCACACCATCACATTTACTCCTCTCAATCGCTTTCCGGCACATACGGCGCTTCGTCGTGAATCGCACCCACAAACTGCGGCAGTTTGGTATGTCCAAGCAACTGTCGGATCGCTTGAGCCTCACCATTGTGATACCAGTAGTGATACGCCACGCGCCGCAGCATCGAGCCAATGCTTTCGCTGTGCCGCTTGCCCCTCACGATCATATGGGTTGTCAACATATCCGTCGTCAACGACTCAAGATAAGGATCGCAGGCTTTCGTGATGGCGTGCCACGCTTCCCACATCTCGTCCAGAGGTGGGGTGCTCGCTGGCTGACCAAAACCCGCGATCTTGTTCAACTCCGGTATCAGGGTTTTTCCCTGCGCTCGGTACAACCAGTAACGCTGCTCCTGAAACGCAAGATGACCGATGATCCAGCTAATACAATTCATCGGCAAAAAGCGATGACGCGCTTCCTCGTCGGTCACGCCCTTCAGACCACGTTGAAATTCGCGGCGGGTGAACTTGAGTTGAATCACGAGTGGATGGGTCATGCTGTTCTCTCCACAGCAGGGGTAGCGCATATGTTCGATTATAGCGCCTCAATCTTCCCATGTCATATAGAGCAATGCCCCCGCCAATGACTTGCCCAACCCGTCAATGCGCAACGAGCGAGTCGCCCCACCATCCAGTGCGTCGTGCAGCACGAAGTTGAGCGCCTCGATATTGTCCAGTTCGTAGCGCACGACTTCACCCTTCACCAGATCGCCCAAATGCGCCTTGACGCGCTCGGCGGTCAGTTTCGCCTTGATTTCCTGATATGCTTCCGGGTTCCGGGCGATCACGCTGATATTGGCGATATTGCCCTTGTCCCCTGCCCGCCCATAAGCGAGGTCGTAGAGTCGTCTGGTCATGACATCGCTCCAACCGGAGAACGATCAGACCGCCCTTCGACAAATGCTCGATTTCTTTGATCCTCCAGATAAAGTGTCGGTGCTATTCGGAATGTCGCGCCTGTCATAGTCTGCCAAGTCCTGAATAAATGCGATTTCAGTAAATGAATTTAACCCCAATTTTTAAAATTCTCTTTGTGCCTTTGCGGTTCAAATCTATACTTCCAAATACGCAATCTCCGCCTTCACCGCTTCCCGGCTCACCAGCGCAGGAAACAAGCCGAGAACCACACGCGGCTCTGCGCCAACCGTTGTACCGCTCACGCTCATTCCGGGTGGGCAGCTTAAGCCATTTGCCATCACGCGGCGAACGGCGGCTTTCAGCGTGTCCTGATCGTCAGCGGTGAACATCACCCGCACCACCACTTCAAGCGGGTCTTCAGGCAGCGACACAAGCGATCCAAACAGGCTGTTCATCCCCAGATAGCTGTACTCAACACGGCGAATCGGCAAATCGCGCCATGATTCGTCAATCATCGCCTTGAGCATGTCCACCTTGCGCCACACCTCAGGATAGCCAAGCGTGAAAATCAATTCGCGCATGAAGCCTTCCAGCCTCCCAATGTTGACCTTCAGCTTGTCGGGGCGAGGCTTGCCCGTAACCCTCGTCACCCGCACGCGATTTTCGCCGTCCGGCGTCAGCCGCAGAGTCGTGAAATCGGCGATCACATCCGGCGTGACGTAACTACGCGGATCATGGACTTCA
>DATGQJ010000572.1:0-7291 GCA_035304265.1 Oceanobacillus sp. | reverse complement strand
GGGGAGAAACGGGCGTTGAGCATTGATTCAAGCGTGATCAGGCGCATGACGAGCGAGAGCGCTCCGCTGATGCTCAACCATTTTCTGGCAACCATCTTCTTCCAGATCGACATCGTGGTGATTGAAGTGTTTCACGGGTCGGGGATGGTAGGGTTGTATTCGGTTGCCTACAAGTGGGTGATGGCACTCAACGTCATCCCGTCGTTCTTCACACAGGCGTTACTTCCGATTATGTCGAAGCAGGCGCACGAAGATCGGGAAGGACTGAAGCGCAACTACACGCTGGCGATCAAGCTGCTGGTGAGCGTGGCGCTGCCCACAGCGGTGATCTTCACTTTTATGGCAACGCCGTTGGTAGCCCTACTCGGCGGCGCGGAGTTTCTACCAGACAGCGCCATTGCCACACAGTTGATGATCTGGAGCATTCCCATCGGCTGGATGAATAGCCTGACTCAGTACGTGCTGATCGCGCTCGATTTGCAACGGCACATCACGCGGGCGTTTTTCGTCGGCGTGGGGTTCAATATCATCAGCAATTTGGTTCTGATTCCGCAGTACGGCTATCGCGCGGCGGCGCTCACGACTATCGCATCAGAAGCGGCGCTGTTGATCCCGTTTGCGCTGCTGCTGCAAAGGGCGCTTGGTCATGTGGACTGGTTAGGGATGATCTGGCGTCCGGTCATCGCGGCGGCGGCGATGTTTGCCGTGTTTGCGTTGGGTTGGGAAATTCAGCCGTTGCTGGCGCTGGTGGTTGGCATTGGGGTGTATGGTGGTGTGTGGTTGGGGTTACGTGCCCTCACACCGGAAGAATGGGCGCGGCTGATGCCGCTGATCCCCGCGCGGTTGCGACGGCGACTTGTGCCCGGATCAGCCTGATTCGAGAGATAAAAAAGCGCCCTCAGGCGCACGTCAACAGGCGGCTCAAAGCACACCGACATTTTTGGTTAGGGTTATGCGGCGCTGCTTTTTACGCTTCCGTTTTACTGGTGATCTTGTTGCGCTCGTCAATCGGATGCAGCGTGATGCGGTTCAGGTAGATCAGGCGACGGGCATACGGGTTCGAGATCACGGGCATGAGCATCGTCTCGTTGTCGCGCTCCAGTTTGATATGAAGAATGCTGGTGAGACGGGTTCCGGCGTGCCAGTAATTCTCGACGTACACGTCACCGACGATGCGCCAGCCGTTCCGTAGCGCCGTGACGAGGCAATCTGCCCCCGCATACTTTTCCGAAAGGGGTGACCAGTGCCGCACAATGTCAGGGTAATCCACATGAAAGTCTGTACTTGGAGTTGTAGTCATTTGTTCCTCTTTTCACTATCCCACTGAAGTATATGATAGGTTTGGTTAAAATTGTGCTAAAACTAGCTCAAAATTCCCTAAACTGTATCGTGGATAGTTCTATGTTTACTTTGACGGTACAACCCCACTGCTGACAGCAGCACCTTTTAGTCAGTTTACTACGAAAGAGGTTTGCGAAACAACCAACTTCGATTGTTCATAATTATCATACAGAAAAGCAAATACTGGTTCTATATCGTTTTTCGCCAAAAACTGCCCCCTCATTTCTCACAGATTCGCCCCATATTGAGCGAAGCAAAACAGGGGGAGAGTAAGCCTATGCCCCGCCGTATATTTTGAACGACCTGGTTAGTGCAAATAAACAGAAAGGGGTACGCCACAACGACGTACCCCCATCCATTTTGGAAGCGGTTTTGGTTAATTGCTCCACTCGTTGCCGAAGCGGCGGCGCTGGCTACCACCGCGCGGGTCGCGGTTGTCGCGGTCAAGCGGATGGGTTCGCCCACCCGTGAGCGCACGTTTCGCCTTTTGCACGTCGCTCTCGTGCTTGAGCAGCACTGTCAGCGTGTTTTCGAGCGTGGCGCGATCAAGGCTGTCCGCATTGAGCATGACCAGCGCTCGCGCCCAGTCAATCGTCTCAGAAACGCTTGGGCTTTTCTTCAAGTCCATGGTGCGCAGGCTTTGTACAACTTCAACAGCCTGCTGCGCCAGCCGTGCATTCAACTCTGGCACGCGCATCCTCACGATGTTGATTTCGGTTTCCATCGCCGGATAGTCGATGAACAGGTAAAGGCAGCGCCGCTTGAGCGCCTCGGAAAGTTCACGGGTGTTGTTGCTGGTCAACAAAACGACGGGCTGATGCCGCGCGGTAATCGTGCCGATTTCGGGAACCGACACCTGAAAATCGCTCAACACCTCCAGCAGGAACGCCTCAAATTCGGCGTCGGCGCGGTCAATCTCGTCGATCAGCAGCACTACCGGCTCGTCGGACGTAATCGCCTTCAACAGTGGACGAGCAAGCAGGAAGCGATCCGAAAAGAACACGTCTTCCTCGTTGGCGAGGCGGTCAGCCGCTTCGGTCAACGTACCTGCATCGGCAAGGAGTTGGCTCAATTTATCGCGCAGAAGCTGGGTGTAGAGCATCTGCTTGGCGTATTCCCATTCGTACAGCGCCTTGCTTTCGTCCAAACCCTCATAACACTGTAAGCGGATCAGCGGTTTACGGCTGATCTTCGCCCACGCCTTCGCCAGTTCGGTTTTGCCCACGCCAGCCGGTCCTTCCGCCAGCACAGGCTTACACAACTTTTCCGCTAAAAACATCACCGTTGCGATTTCATCCGTAGCGATATATTGCTCACCGCGTAATGATTCTTTTACCCGGCCCAATTCCACAGACATATGTTTCTTCCCGTTAGCTTTGGGGTATGAACGATAAATGTAGTGTAACGGATATTGAAGGATTGGGGTAGTAAACCTGACCGAAAAGGCAGGAGAAATCACAGAATAACGGGAATGACATTCGTACTGGCGCGATTTACCGCTTTCGCCTATCGTAGGAGAATAACGAGTGAAAGGTCAGGTTAGAATGGCTTTCAGGGGCATATTATTGGTTCTTATCCTTGCAGCAACTTCAATTGTTTATGCGCAGGACGACGTATGCGGCATTTATATGGGATCACCTTATGCGGTGGCGTTGGAAGCCTGCTCCGACTTAGAACCCAATCAAGTCTGCTATGGCAATCCGCTGGTCGAAGCCGAATTGGATGATCCTGATCTAACTTTTGCAGCGCCCGGAGACGCGGTGGACATCAGCGCCGTCGAGTCGCTCAATTTATCGCCCGAAACCTTGTCGGCGGCGAGTGGCGGCATCGTCCATATGCGCCTGACCGACGAGGAAGCAGAGACGGACATTTACGTGGCGTTGTACGGCGTGGTCACGCTGACACCGGATGAAGACGGCGGTTACGTCATCGAAACTGGCGAGCCGCCGGAAGGCTGCACTCCGTTCCCAAGCGGCGTACTGGTGTACAGCGCGGACGATGTCAGTATCGTCATCAATGGGGTGACACTGGAAATCGGGGCAGGTGTTGTTCACCTCGCCACCAATGAAGCGGGCGAACTGGTCATTACAGTATTGGAAGGTGTTGCTGACGTGACCGCTGGCGAGGAAACCGTCACGCTAGCGGTGGATGAATTTACAACCGTGACCCTTGACCCGGATGGTCTTGCCGACGGAGTGCCCGCCGAAAGCACAGCAGGCGATATAGAAGCCCTCGACGTTCCGGAGGAGATTCTTGAAAGCTTTGCTGCTCTAGCGGAAAGCGAAACACGGGATTAGAAAAACAAAAGGGCGTGCTCAACACGCCCCTCATTGACGCGGATTATTCCTACTGCTTGCCGTCGATTTGTTCGTCGGTTTTACCGAAGCGACGACGGCGGCAGGCATATTCTTCCAGTGCTTTGCTAAATTCTACTTGATCGAAGTCGGGCCAGAAGGTCGGGGTGGCATATAGCTCGGAGTATGACCCCTGCCAGATAAGGAAGTTGCTCACGCGCAGTTCGCCGCTGGTGCGGATGATCAGATCGGGATCGGGCAGCCCACCTGTGTATAAGTAGCTGCTGATCAGTTCTTCGGTGATGTCTTCCGGTTTATATCCTTCAGCGACGATGCGGCGTATCGCCCGCACAATTTCGTCTCGCCCGCCGTAGTTGAAGGCGACATTGAGAATCAGGCGGGTGTTGTTTTTGGTCAGTTCCAATCCTTCGCGGATGCGCTTCTGCAATCTCGGTGGTACACCATCCAGTTCCCCGATATGGCGAATTTGCACCCCATTGGCATGAAGCTCGTCTAGCTCACGATCCATGAACATCTCAAGGAGGCGCATGAGCATTTCGACTTCATATTTAGGACGTTTCCAATTCTCGGTAGAAAAAGCATAGATGGTGAGAATCTCGACGCCAGCTTCGACAGCCGCACGAAGGATACGCCGCAGGTTTTCGACCCCGTGACGGTGCCCTTCTGCGCGGGGCATTCCACGCTGTTTTGCCCAACGCCCATTGCCATCCATGATGATGGCGACGTGTTTTGGTACACGATCTGACGGAACGGCGGGCGCGGTGGCTTCCGTCTTTTCTGGCATGACTGCAATCATTGGTTTTACACCTCGAGTATTTCTTTTTCTTTGTGCTTGCCCAGTTCTTCGATATCTGCGATGAATTTGTCGGTGAGCTTCTGCACTTCTGCTTGCCCGTGTTCGGCTTCGTCTTCGGAGATCATCTTTTCTTTCTCGAACTCTTTGATGTCGTCGTTGGCGTTACGACGAATGTTGCGGATGGCAACACGGGCTTCTTCCATCCGCTTGTGCAGCACTTTCACCAGTTCCTGGCGTCGTTCACGGGTGAGCGGCGGCATGTTCAGGCGAATCACATCGCCATCGACCTGCGGGTTAATACTGAGTTCCGACGAGCGAATTGCCTTCTCGATTGATTTTACAGCGCCTTTGTCATAAGGACGTATGAGGATTTGCATCGCTTCCGGCGTCGAGATGGTCGCAAGCTGTCGCAGCTCAGTTTCCTGCCCATAATATTCTACATGAAGGCGATCTACCAGCGCCGGGCTTGCACGTCCGCTGCGCATCCCCTGCAAATCTTGCTCAAATACTGCAAAGGCTGCCTTCATCTTCTGTCGTGTTTCGTTGAGTATGTCGTCAATCATAGGCTTATGCGGGCAGAGAAAGCCACCCGCTCCTCCTTGAAAAAAGAATCATAACATCAAACGTTGCGTCTATTTTAGCTTATGATACACGCGATGAGTACGGTTTCCTCAATCAGCCTTGCTTTTGCTGATTGTCAGGCATGTGCCCACCCTTGCCATCCACGCGCCTGCCACGCCGCGTACAATGCCACCGAGCCAACCGTTGCAACGTTCAAACTTGCGACCATACCACGCATAGGCAGACACAGGAGCAAATCGCATGAATCCCGCACGAGACGGCGCATCCCTTCGCCTTCGCTGCCTAATACCAGCCCAAGCGACATATTGAGGTCGGTCTTGTCCATCGGCGGGACGTTGGGACCCATATCCAGCCCGACCATCCACACGTCCTGAGATTTCAGGTCTTTCATGGTCTGGGCAAGGTTGGTGACCTGTACGATCTGCAAATGTTCTACTGCGCCGGAAGAGGCATTCACCACTGAAGGGGTGATCGAAACGCTGCGGCGCTCCTGTAAAATGACCCCGTGTACGCCTACAGCGTCGGCGACGCGCAGCAGTACGCCGACGTTCTGAGGGTCTTTGAGTAGATCGAGCAGCAGAATGAACGGCTTTTCGTTGCGCTTCTGGGCAAGCGCAAGCACATCCTCTACATCGACATAGGGGTACTCGCCCACGCGCAGCGCCATGTTCTGGTGATTCGCGCCGTTCGCCAGATCGTCGATAATTCGGCGCGGGACACGACGCACTTTGACGTTTCGCTCCTGCGCCGTGTTTAGAATCTCGGCGACCAGTCCCTTTTCCTCCACCGTTTCGGTGAGAAGAAGCTGTTCCATCTGGCGACGCCCCGCACGCAGCGTCTCCATAATCGCCCAATGTCCGTAGATGAATTCGGTCATGATGATTCCTTAGTGATGAGTAATGAGTAATGAGTGGAAAGTAGAAAGTTCAAAGTCGAAAGTGGCATCTGACTACTTTTCACTTTGAACTTCTTTTACTCATTACTCATCACTCATTACTATTCCACCTTCCACACCGTGCCGTCAGGTCGGTCTTCGAGAATAACACCGATCTTTGCCAGTTCGTCACGGATGCGGTCACTTTCGGCGTAGTTTTTGTTGGCACGTGCCTGCGCCCGCATGTTGATCAGCAGTTCGATCAATGCTGCTTCACGCTGAGCGCTGCCGCCTGTTTCACCGTCGTCTGGCGGAACAATGCCAAGGATATTGCCGCCAAGCGAGTTATAGGCTTCGTGAATGGCGTTGAGAACCGGAAGGCTGACCGTCGTGCCGCTGTTGAGCAGCGAATTGACCTCTCGCGTCAGTTCTTGCAGCGCCGCAATCGCAATCGGCGTATTGAAGTCGTCGTCCATTGCGGCAGAAAAGTCCGCGAGCGTCTTTTCAACCTTGTCCATAAATCCATTGCCGTCCGCCCCGCTTTCCGGCGCGGTGTTCATGGCGCGGCGCACCAACCGGACAGCGTTATACATCCGTTCCCACCCTCTGGCGGCGGCGTCCATCGCGTCGGTGGTGTAATCCACCGGATTACTGTAATGCACGCTCAGCATGAACGTGCGGATGACCTCCGGACGGTAGCTCTTGAGCGCATCGGCAATAGTGATGAAATTGCCAAGACTCTTTGACATTTTGATGCCGTTGACGGTGAGACTGCCGACCAGCATCCAGTAGCGGGCGAAAGGTGCTTCGTTGGCGCATTCGCTTTGCGCGATTTCGCTCTCATTGTGCGGGAAGATGTTATCGACGCCGCCGCCGTGAATGTCGAAGGTCGGTCCCAGATATTTGAGCGCCATCGCCGAGCATTCGATGTGCCAGCCGGGGAAGCCTTCACCCCACGGGCTATCCCAGCGCAGGATGTGTTCAGGCTCGGCTCTTTTCCACAGCGCGAAGTCTTCGGGATTACGCTTTTCGCCGCGCACTGCTTCGCGTGTCCCCGCCTCCTGCTCCTGAATACGGCGGTTGGAGAGTTTGCCGTAATCTGGGTCTTTGCTCACGTCGAAATATACGCTGCCGTTGGCGACGTAGGCATAGCCTTTTTCCAGCAGCTTTTCGATCATCTTGATCTGTTCGGGAATATGCCCGCTTGCACGCGGCGAAATATCAGGGCGCTTTACGCCGAGTGCATCCATCGCGTCGAAATAACTCTTGGTGTATTTTTCGACGATTTGCATCGGCTTTGACTGCGTTTGCGCGGCTTTTCGCAGAATACGGTCTTCACCCGTATCGAGCAAATGCCCTACGTCAGTGATGTTCTGCACGTAG
>DATGQJ010000571.1:0-4091 GCA_035304265.1 Oceanobacillus sp. | reverse complement strand
CCGCTGCCCGTTGCCCACAACCTGTCTGCGCTGCTCACACTGGCGCTCAACGGCTGGTCGATGTGGTTTTTGAGCAGTCAGCTTCTAGCTTTCAGCCGTCAGCAGGAAAAAGAGGTTGAACCGCAAAGACGCAAAGGGCGCAAAGAAGACTCGTCACGCATCACGCATCACGCATCCCTCTTTCCTTCTCTCCTCGCCGGTCTGGTCTTCATGCTCTATCCCACGTTTCAGGGGCAGCTTGCCGCAGGACATACCGGACTGCTGGTGCTCTATCCTGTGCCTCTGTATGTTGCATCTCTGCTGCGGTTGAGCATCCCGTCGAACGTTCCGGTAACTGGTAGAGCGAATTATCGGTTCATCCTCACTGCGGCTATCTTCTTCACGATGAGCATGTGGGGCAGCCTGCTTATACTCATCTATCTGGTCGCGCCAATCACGGGATTGTTCCTGATCTATCTATTGTGGCGTCGCGCGTGGGGATCACTCCTGTGCGTATTGCTTGCATTAGGATTGGGGGCGATGCTGTCTGCTCCCTTCTTGCTGCCTATCCTGCGTGAACAGGCAAGCCAGACCATGCGCGAACAGGGATCGGTGCTGTACAGCGCGTCAATACTGGGGGTTGTTTCGCCTTCGTTTTACCATCCCCTTTTTAAGGGACTGGAACATTCCCACCGCGTTCTCGGCGTCGATCCATTCGAGGGCGCAAGTTACGTTGGAATCATCGCGGCGGCGTTGTGTTTGATTGCCGTGTGGAGAGTGCGGCGAGCGCGAAAATGGCTGCTGCTGGCGGCGCTGGCGTGGGTGTTTTCGCTGGGACCGCTGCTCAAGCTGTACGACCAACCGCTTGCTGTTCGCGTGGCGGATTATCCCACTTATATCAGTTTACCGTGGGCGCTGTTCCAGAATTTGCCCATTCTCAACATCGCCCGCACGCCCGCGCGTTTCAACTTTGCCGTCGGCTTTGCGGTTGCAGTGATGGCAGGTTACGGTGCGGCGTATCTCGAATCGCGTATCAAACCGCCTGCTCGTTGGATAGGGTTATTGCTGCTCATGGCGCTGATCGCTTTCGAGTATCAATTCTTCTGGGGGATGCCTACTGTTCCGGCGACCATTCCACGGCAGGTAGTTGAACTGCGCGAGCGCGAGGACGTGCGTGCGGTTTTCGACGTTCCATGGGAACATCTGCTTACCGACAAGGATGGAATGTACCTGCAAACCGGACATGGGCTGCCGATGATCGCCGGACACATCACCCGCCGCACGCCACTGAATCCGGCGATGGGTTTTCTGCTCCAGCGCACGCTTGATCCGGCTCTGCTCGACCAAGCGGGTGTGGACATCATCATTCTGCACAAAGAATGGGATGATGAGGAAGGTGCGCTAGACGCTTTCTTGCGTGGGCGTTTGGGTGCGCCTTTCTATGAGGATCAACTCATCACCGTCTTCAATGTGCCGCCATATGTGGGTGAGCCGCCGGGATTCATTTCATCTATCGAACTGCCAGATCAGATTGGGGAGCAAGCTGATCTTTATTTCTACGCGCCTGCGCCCGGAACCGTGACCCTTACCGGACAAGTTGCCTCAGACAGCCCGCGCGACGCCATCCTGTATCTGGACAATACGCCGATCCTCGAATGGACGGTGCAAAACGAAATCGGGCTGAACGTGCCGGTAGAAATTCAAAGCGCAGGCTACCACACCCTCACTATTGCCGCCGATCTACCCTGTCCAACCATCGGTGATCCGGCATTAGAGTGCGTTGCATTGCGGCTATCAGGCGTGGCTCTGGAAGGGTATGTGCCGCTGAATACATCCTGAACACCAACCGGACTACGGAAGTTGAAATCGATAATTTGTCGTGGGAATCCGACTGAAAAAAGCCTGTTCTCCTTGTCGTTGATCAAGACTACCGACTGGCGGACAACGACTCACTCTTTGCCGGGCACAATCAGCGGGCGGTGCTGGATAGGCGAATGGTCATGTCTGTAGAGTGCAGTTGAGGGATAATTTACGAAAATTTCACACGGTGTTCCATCGCTTAACACTGTAACTGGGCTACACTTTATATAGAAATGTGAAGTAGGTCGAAGGAGTAATCAATGCCTAGTGAAGTATCGTGGCTAGTGGAAAACCGGGTCATTTACGTTCGCAGCTATGGCGTGGTCTCGGTTGCCGAAATCCAGACTGCATCCGCTCAAGCCGGACAGATGATGGACAGCGGGATCAAGCATGTTCACATGATTGCCGATTCAATCGACGTTGAGAAAGTGACCTTTAACCTGACGGATCTGGTGAAAGGGCTACGTGGACTGCCCACGTCTTCCAATCTGGGGTGGTCGCTCAACGTGAGTCCCAACGTGATGTATCGCTTCATGGCAAGCATTATTTCGCAGATCGTCAATTCCCGGCAGCGCGTTTTCAACACACTGGAAGAGGCGATAACGTTCTTACAGTCCGTCGATGAAACCCTGCCTCCAATCCCTCTCCCGACAAAAGAGAGCAAAAACTAGGCGTTCATCGCGGTTTGAAGTTGGTTAGTTTTCTCTAACGGCTTTCCAACTTTTACCTGCAATTACCTGCATTACAGGTAAATTATCACCTCAAAACGCTGCCGTCAATCCGTCTTTTCGCGGATCGCTGCCGCCGTAAAGCACTCCCGTTTCTGCGTCTCGCCGGATGATCTGCCCATCCCCGAATGCGCCGCGCATATAGCCGCTCACCGGACGCACGACATGCCCCATGTCCGCCAGCTTTGCCATTGTCGTTACCGGGATTCCCTCTTCCAGCCACAAGGCGCTGTCACCTGTGCCGTTGTAAAGCTGCCAGCGTGAACGATTCAGGGCTTCTTGTGGGTTCAAATCGTCGTCCACCATTGCACTGATCACCTGAAAATGTCCCTGCGGCTGCATGAACCCGCCCATCACGCCGAAACATGCCCACAACGCGCCGCCTTTGGTCGCCACCGCCGGAATGATGGTGTGATAAGGACGCTTTCCCGGCGCAAGACAGTTCGGGTGACCATCTTCCAAAGTGAACAACGCCGCACGATTTTGCAGGAACACGCCTGTACCCTTCGCGACTATTCCTGTCCCGAAACCCATGTACAGGCTGTTGATGAACGAGCAAGCATTCCCGTCGCCATCCACCACGCTCAAATACACGGTATCTGATCCTGCTGGCGGCATCCCAAACGAAGGCGGCTGCATCGCCTGTGTGGGCGAAATCAAAGCTCGCCGTTGTTCAGCATAGGCTTCGCTCAAGAGCCATTCCACCGGTGCGGGATTGGTCGCCATGTCCGCTACGTAATATCGCGCATCGGCAAACGCAAGCCGCATCGCCTCGACCATCAAGTGAATTCGCTCCGGCGAATCCCACGCCATCGAACCCAGATCAAACCCTTCGGCGATCTTCATGGCTTGCAACGCGGCAATCCCCTGTCCGTTGGGTGGACATTCATAAACCGTAATGCCGCGATAATCGGTGAAAATCGGCTCGTCCCACGTCGAATGATGCGCTTTCAAATCTTCGTGAGTCATCACGCCGCCCGCGCTTTGCACGGCTTCTACAATGGCGTCGGCAATTTCTCCGGTGTAAAACGCCTCTTTGCCACCTTCGGCAATCGCTTGCAGCGTGTTGGCTAACCCCGGCAACTGCACGATCTGTCCGGCGATTGGCGCTCGTCCATTCGGCAGATAGTCTTCGGTATTTGGCTTGCTCTGAAGAAAAGCCTCGCCGCGTTTCCATCCGGCAGCAAAGATCGGGTGTACCGGAAAGCCATCACGTGCATAGTGAATGGCATCTGCCAGAACGTCGGCTAATGTCATCGTGCCATGTCGTTCGAGTAAGTCTTGCCAACCCGCCACCGCGCCCGGAACACTGACTGCATGTCCACTGTGCGGATGAATTTCGGTCAAGCCCTGTGCTCGGAGGTCTGCGGCGGTCAACGCCATTGGCGCTCGTCCGCTGCCATTGAGCGCGGTGATTTGTCCGGTTTTCGCGTCAAAGAACAGGGCGAAACAATCCCCGCCGATTCCGGTAGATGCTGGCTCGGTCACGTTGAGGACGGCAGCGGCGGCAATCGCGGCGTCGGC
>DATGQJ010000570.1:0-5810 GCA_035304265.1 Oceanobacillus sp. | reverse complement strand
GAGCGCGGCGTTTTGTTCCATACCGATGCTGTGCAGGCGGTGGGGCAGTTGAAACTGGACGTTCAGGCGCTCGGCGTGGACATGTTGAGCATGTCGGCGCATAAATTTTATGGACCCAAAGGCGTAGGCGTACTCTACCTTCGTGATGACGTTGAACTCGTGCCGAGTCAGAGCGGGGGCGGTCACGAAGAAGGGCGGCGCAGTGGAACGCTCAATACTCCGGGTATCGTCGGGCTGGCGACGGCGCTGCAACTGGCATATGACGAGATGGATGAGCGTGTAGCGCGTTTTCGGGCGCTGCGTGACCAGTTGATCGTCGGCGTACTCAGCCGCGTGCCCGGCGCACAGTTGACCGGACATCCCGAACAGCGGCTGCCTTCACACGCCAGTTTTGTATTTGACGGTATTGAAAGCAACATGCTGCTGATGCATCTCGACATCAAAGGCATTGCCGCCAGCAGTGCATCGGCGTGCAAAACAGGCAACCCTGAGCCATCGAGCGTGTTGCTGGCGATGGGGTATCCGCGCGAAACGGCATTGGGCAGCCTGCGTTTGACGGTAGGTAAGGATACGAGCGAAGAAGACATCGAATATGCGGTAGAAACACTGGCGCAGACCGTGGAAAAGCTACACAAGATGAGACATATAGCGTGAGTGGGATTTATTGTGAATAACAAGGACATTCGCGTCGTCGTGGCGATGAGCGGGGGAGTGGATAGCTCCGTCGCGGCGGCGCTGCTGAAGGAACAGGGCTACGACGTTGTCGGTATGATGATGCGGCTCTGGTCAGAAGAGACGGCGGCAGGCGGATCGCACAATCGCTGCTGCACGCCCGACCAGATGGCGGACGCGCGGCGGATCGCCAACCGTCTTGGGATTCCCTTTTACGTGCTGGATACGAAAGAGACGTTCCGCAATACGGTGGTACAGTTTTTCATCGACCAGCACCGCGAGGGAGTCACGCCGAACCCGTGTCTGGAATGCAATCGCCAGATTCGCTTCGATTTTCTGTTGAATAACGCGCTGGCGCTGGATGCGCAGTATCTTGCCACCGGACACTATGCGCGGGTAGCACGTGACGAAAATGGGCGCTATCTGCTGAAAAAGGGACTGGACGAGCATAAAGATCAGAGCTACGTGCTGAGTGTGCTTGGACAGGAACAGTTGCAGCACGCCCTTTTTCCGGTAGGCGAATACACCAAACCTGAAGTTCGCCAGATCGCGGAGCGTTTTGGGCTGCCGACTGCTAGCAAGAAGGATAGTCAGGATTTGTGCTTCCTCGGTGATGGCAATTACCGCCGCTTTCTCGGACAGTACGCGCCGGAAGTGATGGTCTCCGGACCGATCATGCGTCGAAGTGGAGAGATCGTCGGCGAGCACGGCGGGCTGGCGAATTACACGATAGGTCAGCGTAAGGGACTTGGGGTTCATGCAGCAGAGCCATTGTACGTGCTTGGCATGAATCCGCAGGCGAATGCATTGATCGTCGGAACGGCGGACGAACTGGGCAGCACGCAGTTGACGGCGAAGCGCGTGAACTGGGTGAGCGGCGAGACGCCCGACGAGCCGTTCCACGCTCAGGTGAAGATTCGCTACAAGGCGAAGCCTGTCCCCGCGCTGATTGAGCCATTAGGTAATGATCGCTTCCGCGCAACCTTTGATGAGCCTCTGCGTGACATCACGCCGGGGCAGGGTGCAGTCATCTATGAGGGTGACGTGTGTCTTGGCGGCGGTGTGATCGAGCGGCAGATGGTAGAAGCGTGAACCGGGAATCAGGAATGATTTGTTTATAGAGGCGACCCGTCGGGTTGCCTCTTTTTTTACCGCAGATAATTCGTGACTTCCGGCGCGAACAGCAGCATGATAATCGTGCCGACGATGATATACTGTCCATAGGGCAGCGGCGTGAAAAGCTGGTAGCGGCTGCCTAACAGGGTTCGGATCAGCAAATAGGCAATCGCGCCGAATGCGCCGAGAAAGACCGTGATGAACATAGCGACGATCAACGGTTGCCAGCCGAGGATCAAGCCTGACAGGGTAATCAACATCACATCCCCATAACCGAAGGCGATCTCGTCAATCTCGCGCCCCTGCAACTTCCCCATTACGTAAGTGAAAACGAACCCACCGACATACAGCACGAAGAAAACGCCGAACCCAAGTGCCGCGCCAATCAAGGCGCTGCCCAAATCTGCGCCGTAATTGGTGATGATGGCGTCGATCAGCGCGATAATGCAGGATGGAATGATGACGACGAACAAAATCAGGCGGTGCTCAAGGTCAATGACCGTGATGAGCATGAATATCGCCATGTACGCGAGCCAGAACGCGAATTGCAGCGGCGTCATTTGAGGATCGTCCTGCACGCTGAGGAGGGCGATGATCATCAGCGCGGCGGTTCCGATTTCGGTCAGCGGGTGACGCCACGGTAGTTCGAACCCGTTGGGCGAGGTGCGCTTGCCGAACAGAAACGCGGTGATGCCAAGCCATGCAATCGGCTCACGAATGACCCCATCAGGATAACGAGGTGGGCGCATGGGGCGGCGCTGTGGTAGCTCATCTGCAAGGACATTGATGACCCCTCCGGCGATAATACCGAGAAGTCCAACCAGAATAATCGGTACAACCATGTTGACTCCGCTACGGGATGCGTGGCGCGGGTGGCAATAAAGATAAGGATAGCATGATCATGAGCGTGACTGCGATTAAGGCGCTCAACATGATCGCCACTTTCTGGGCAGTGGTCATTACGGGGTGGGGCTGTGGTGGATTCCAGCCTACATACAAGGGCACGGGCGTTACCTGACCGTAGCTCATACGCCACGCCGCAATGCGCGGTTGCCCTCTCAATCCAACGATCATGTAGGGCGTATCAGGATAGGTCGCATGATGCACGTCGATGTGTGAAGGGATCGGATCGCCAGTCGGATGCGAATGGTAAAAGCCCAACAGCGACAACCCACGTGCTTCCAACGTGAGCAGCGTATTGGTGAACTGACGCTCATCCATGTAGTAGGTGCTGTGCGGATCGACGGCGATATTGGCAACGGGCAGGATTTCAATCACCCGATTCTCCGTTCCTGCCAGAATGCCACACGCTTCGCGCGGCGCTTCGGCAAGCGCGTGATCCACGATGGCTCGTGCTTGCGCTTCGGTGAGCCAGAGCATCCTATTCTGTCGCCTCCGGCACGACGAAGGTGATTACCTTGCGATCCTGTGGCGGATTGCGGGTTTCGTAATAGAGGTCGGCGGTGAGTGTGTATTCGCCTGCCGGTTCCTGAAGGTTGCGTAGGTGCATCGTGAATTCCATGTCGTTGTGCATGGTTTCGATTACGCTGAGTTCTGAAACGATCTTATTCTCGGCGCTGCGTGCGGTCAGCAGGACGTTGGGGCGCTCCATAAACGGCGTGACGGCAATATGGATAAAGACTCGGAAACGATCCGGGTAGACGACGGTTTCAAGTTGCTCGATTTTGACTTCTTCACGGGGTTTTGGGGCTTCGCCGTCCCCGAAAAAATGAATGTCTGCCACTCGATCAATCCTAGACTTGTCTCACACGAATGAATATAGCATATCGGGATATGTAGATTAATTCTATGCTAGATCGGAGTACAACGACACTCAGTTTTTCTGCAAACCTCGAAGTGCTTTCATTGCCTGCTCGAACTGATGGGCTGGCACGAGTAGATGATCACGGTTGAAGGCGGCGAAAGGCATAATCACTACTTTTGCTTCTGCCAGCACCTGACTGACCCGCGCCATGAATCCGGTGAGGGTGGGTTCAAGTTCCACGTCGAATGTGATCAGCCGGTAATCGTCTGCGCTTGCCTTGTGGTCCGGCAATCGCCGCGCATATTCCTCAAGATCGGCTTTGTTGAGGACGAGTGTCACCTCATCCTTATCGACAATCAATGCGCTGAACGGTTCCCCGACTTCGGCGAGAACTGCCGCCGCTGCGGTGATCGCGTTGGACGGCAGGTGGACAAGTTTGTACAACTCACCATCGGAAAAGAGCGTGGCTTTTGCCAGCACTTGCTCGACAGTTTGTGCCATAGGCGTCTCCGCTATTCGTCAAACTGGTAAGTTGCTTCAGCATAATAGCGGACGTGTCGTTTTGCCAGTTTGTCTTGCATCCAGCGCAGCAAAAAGTCGTTTTTGGCTTCTAGCGAAGTGGTCATATCGCACAGAATGTCTATCGGGAAGTTGACGCGAACCGCCCGACCATGCACGATATGACGGCTGA
Source organism: Oceanobacillus sp. (assembly GCA_035304265.1). Taxonomy (GTDB): domain Bacteria; phylum Chloroflexota; class Anaerolineae; order Aggregatilineales; family Phototrophicaceae; genus Flexifilum. The sequence continues at coordinate 1,566 of DATGQJ010000570.1, read as the reverse complement.
CACCCGGCGGCAAAAAGGCGCGGTGCTTGGCTGCCGCCATGATGTCGGCAGGTTGGTAGCGCGGGAAGAAAACCAGCGCAATCGCGTCGGGGAATAACCGCCAGTTCTCGTGCGGCTCATTCAATGCGGTGCGGTGCAGGACGGCGTTGGTCTGGTGGACGCGGACGAATTGGCGCAGGGCTGCATTTCGTTCGTGAATCGTCTCGACGGGCGCAAGGAGCGCGAACAACTGCTCGTCCCGAAACATGATGTGCGCAATGGCGTGGCTGTGCTGCCCTTCGACCATTTCAATTTCGGGCAGTTCTTTAATCTCTTGGATAAAATCATGCTTGTTCCATGCGCAGACCAGATGATGCCATGTCTCTAACTCGACGAACCCACTTGCGTAAGCGGCAACCTGCACGAGAATGTGCGGGTATTCCAGCGCCGAAAATGCAAAGACACGATTCGCGCCGTCCAATATTACGTAATTGCCATCATCCATTGGCGCGACAATTGGCGGGTTGATCATGTATGCTTCTGCCCGTATGCGTTCGATCAACGGCTCGGAGCGTTGTGAGTCATGGTCTTCATGGGGCAGTAGCTTGTGCGTTGGAACAATACGAAATTCCGGCGTCGGAGCGCTGGTGAGTGACATATTCATATGACCTGTAAGCCTGTTGCTCGGTTAGCCTACCACGCGCTTTCATGTGCAGCAATTTGAAAGCGGTGTTTTTGTATATTTAGCATAACATACTTCGTGGATTCATTTGTGTGGTTTGACTATGGGAGCACATGAACAAGGCGCGAACGCCACTGACGGGCGTTGGTTGACCATCCCTCGCACGCTTTGCTTCGTTTTGAACGGCGATGACGTGCTGTTGATGAAACGCGGCGCACACAAGCGGGTTTTCCCCAATCGTTACAATGGGGTGGGGGGGCACATCGAGTGCGACGAAGACCCGCTGACGAGCGCGAGACGCGAAATTCTTGAAGAAACCGGGCTGTACGTCCGTGATATTCGTTTACGCGCGGTCTACAACATCGACGCGGGTGAGGCTACAGGCATTCTGCTGCTGGTGTTTACCGCCTACAGCGACAGCCGCGAGACGCAGAACAACGACGAAGGCACGCTGCATTGGATACCACGTGATGAGGTGATGAGCCTCGATCTGGTTGAGGATTTGCCCCATCTGCTGCCGCGCATTTTAGATATGCCTGAAGATGCGCCGCCGCTATTTGTCCACGTCAGCTATGATGACCACGACGTTATCCAGATGCGTTTTGCCGAATAACACGCGGCTTTCATTGGGGAAGATTGCCCACTGGCGCTAGAATGGTCGCGTTTGCAATTTGAACGGACATCTATGACTGAGACACCTGAAGCGAACACTCCCCCAACATCCCGCAGGCGCAACCCCGCTTGCAGGGCGGGATGTACGATACTTGTCATTCTGTGGTTTTTACTTCTGCTGACCCCATGCCTAGCAATTATCCTTGCTACGCAGGGCGATATTGTGATCCCGCAGGGAAGTGTGCCGGGGCACGAAATCCGCATCTGGCTGATTTCCGAAGCCGATCAGCGTG
>DATGQJ010000569.1:0-5989 GCA_035304265.1 Oceanobacillus sp. | reverse complement strand
GGTCGCTGCCGCCGAGCGCAAGGTATCGCTGAAAATCGGCAATTGCGCCGCGCAGATCACCCCTGTTGAAGCGTACAAGACCACGATTGTTGTAAGCGATAGCGATGTGTGGATTAAGCTGGATCGCTTTGGAGTAATCTGCAATCGCGCCCAGAGGATTGCCGAGCGCCTCATTGATCAATCCACGATTGATATAAGCCATCTCCAGACGAGGATTGTAGTAAATCGCCAGATTGAAGTCTGCCAATGCTTCGTGCGAATCTCCGCTGGCATGGAAAACCAGACCGCGATAGACGTAGATTTCCGCGAGCTTGCTGTTCAATTCCAACGCGCGGTTGAAGTCTGCCATCGCCTGTTCAAACTGGTTGAGCCGATAATATGCACGCCCGCGCAGGATGTAGGGTTCGACACGATCAGGAATAGCATTGATGGCATAGGTGCAAGCGCGAATGGCTTTCTCCGGTTCGCCTCTTATAAGGTGGGTGTTCGCGCGGTCTGTGTGGGTTGACGCCAGCAATCTATCGAGCTTTTCCCTGAGATTTTGTAAGAAGTACACAATAAACCGCCCTCGATTTCTGTAGATAGCTTACGTTGTACCTCCATTATAAGCGCGAATCCATCTCTAAAGATGGTTGAAAGGGCTGAATATTCCATGAGGAAAATCATGTTAGGGGATAAAACTGAAGCGGGCAACAATGCCCGCTTCGGAGAGGGTTACGGCTGTATTTCGACGACTACACCCTCTTCCGCCCATTCATAGAGCGTTCGGATGTTTTCGTTGCTCAGTAGGATGCAGCCATAGGTCACGCGCGTGCCAAGGCTGTTTGTCCAGAGCAATTGGCTGCCGCCGCGCGTTGGGAAACCGTGAAAGCCGTTGGTGAAATCTGAGCCGGGAATGGGACGATACACGCCCATGAAGTTCGGCATCCACAAATCCCAGTTGGCGGCGTAGGCATTCGGCTCATGGGAGATGATCTGGTAAATGCCGGGCCATGTCGGGCTGGATTGAATCCCGGTGCTGGCAATCCAGTCCCATTTCAAATCGCCATCTTCGTAGACCCGCACGCGCTGTTCGCTGATGCTCACGACGATGCGCTTGTCATACACGATAGGCAGCGGCAGCATGACATCGTGCGAAGGGAGTCTAATGGTTTGCCCTACGCTCACCGATTCGATGCCGCCATTCGCCTCTTGCACGTAGGGATAGGGGATGCCGTAGTCGTAGGCGATGCTGATAATCGTTTCGCCGGGCTGCACGACGTGTTCCACATCCCGGTGGTACACGCGCACATATGCCGTCGTCCGGCTGCGTGAGATGGCGTTCTGCAATGCGTCCACGCTTTCATCGAGGTCGATGTAGCGACTCTCGCCAAGTTCCGCTTGCTTATTGCGGAGATATCCACGCACTGATGAGTCGTCCAGACTGAGCGCAAGCCCAAGCGGCTGATTGGGATCGGTGACGGCAGTGAGCCACTCGACCCACGTATCGGGCATGAGCGTCCAGTAGTCCGTATCATCCGACACCGGATCGTAGGCACGGATTTCAAGCGGGTTCGCCAGCAGCGCAGACGCAGCAGCGACGATGGGCGCGGGATCGGTGATCTGCGGTTGAATCGGGAACATGACGAGTTCGATCTCGCCATCTGCCAGCGCTTCGGCAGCATTGTTCTCCAGTGGCGCAAGCGTCCTTGAAAGGTCGAGCGCCCGTCCATCTGCCGCAGGACGCGGCTCGATGCTGCCGTTGACGAACTGGACACCTGCGTTGGTCGGCGGGATTTCAATTTGCGCTGTGAGTTCGCGCAGCGTCTGTTCTGTCACTGCGGTATTGATTCGAATCACAGGCGGTACGTCGACACCACCGAGAACCGCACGAATTGAACCGCCGATTCCGCCCTGTGTACGCCCGTAATTGAACGCGGCGTTGGCGGATGCCGAGCTATCTAATTCGATGCCGAGCGTCTCCGGATCGATTGGGAAAAACTCGGTTTTGATCGCGCAGCACCAGTCCGTTATTCGCCCATGCTTGAGCAAGAGCGGCTTCGGCTTCGCTTCGAGTCATGCCGCCAAGAGGCACGCCTGCGACACGCACGCCGGGAAGCACGGTATTCCCCCCGAAGAGGAACAACGCACCAATGGCGACGACCATGAACGCGAGGATGAAAAACGTCAGCACCGCGCCACCCGCGATAAGCAAGCCGGTGGTTAGTCCGCTTTTCTGCGCGGGTTTCTTACGTTGAGGTACGCCGCGCGGAATCGCGGGGCGGTAGCGCACCGGCGCAGCAGGGTGGCGCGGCGGATACGCTGTATACCGCCGTTGTTTTTGTGAGTGTCTTACTGTCATGATCTTATGGGTTTGCCAATGATGGCAACGGTAACTCCTGACCTCATTATATGACAATCTGATACCGTTAAACCTTTCACCAACCCTACGATTGATCTACGCTAAAGGTTTATTTTCCGTTCTAAATGAGTTCGTTTTCTCAAACGAAGCGAGATTCATACATTTTCTAAAAGCAATAAGAAACTACAATCGAATCAGCTCCGCATTGTTTATTTATTCAGGCATCATCAAGGATCAGAGAAGACATGAGACGGTTGTCTGCAATCCTACTGGTTCTCCTGCTCCTGATCGGTCTGGCTCTTCTCGCTCACGCGCAGGAAAGTCAGGAAACCCCTTTAATTCCGCCGGACCAAGCCATTCTCAGCGATATGTACGCCCGAATTAATGCCTTGCGAGAACGGCGTGGTCTTCCCCCGTATCGTTTGAATGACATGCTCAATCGCGCTGCACAGGATCAGGCGGAATATCTGGTACGCACCGGAAGGCGGGGGCATTTCCGTCCTGATGGCAGCCGTCCCAGCACCAGAGCGGCGGCATATGGATTTGTCTCTTCTCACTGGTGCTGCGGCGAAAACTACTACATGAGCATCGACGCGACCCCGGACATGGTTTACGACTTCTGGCGCTGGAGTCCGAGCCATCTCATCAACATGATTCATCGGGATTTCACCGATATTGGACTGGGGATGTCCAGCGATGGCTACCGGATCAGCTACGTGACCGTTTTTGGGGAAGCAGACGACCTTCACCCGCCGGAGCCAAGCACAGCGCAGGCGCAGCCTGTCAGCGATCAACAACCCGCAGCACAGACTGGCAATTTCACTGCGCCTGTGCCATCAGGCGAATATATCGTGCTGCCGGGGGATACACTGGGGCGAATCGCGTCACGCTATAACACGACGGTTCGGACGTTAATGACCTTAAATCGAATCACGAACCCTGAAATCATCTATCCGGGACAGCATATCGCGCTGCCCGGTACAAGTGTGCCAACGGAAGGCGAAGCCCAACCGACGCCTGCGCCACCGCAAGAAAATGAAACAGCCTCACAATCTGCCCAAACCCATAGGGTCGTGGTAGGTGAAACCCTTGCGCGAATTGCGGCACGCTATGGCACAACCGTACAGGCGCTAGTGGCGGCAAACAATATCGCCAATCCGTCGCTCATTTATGCGGGGCAGGTACTCACAATTCCGTCGGACGCGCCAAATTAAACGAACGGCGAAAACAAAACAGAGCCGATCTACGAGGTAGATCGGCTCTGTTTCTCTTTAATAGGCTGCTCAGGTCTGAAGTTAACGACGCATTTCAGCGGGCTTGCTGCTGCGGTGTGCAATGCGCCACGTCAGAAGCGCCAGCGAAATCAGCGCCAGCGTTGCACCAAGAACAATGAGCCATTCGGCGTGAATGGTGCTCACGACGGTGCTGTTCACCAGCATTCCCTGCGTGTAGATCAATTCGTTGGTTACGTAGAGCCATGTTGCATGGAACGTCAACTGCGGCAGCAGGAACCCGACGGCGACGGTGATACCATCGATCAGCAGTTCGCGTCGTTTACCGCCGTTGGTGACATTGCTGAGATAGCAGATTGCGATGAGTGCCGCCAGCCCAAACTGATTAACGATGCGAACGATTTCCATCAGGGTTGGGTCTTGCGGTAGCGTTACGCCCAGATACAAGCCTGCCTGCTGAACTGCTTCCTGATATGCGCCACCGCACATCACCAGAATGACCAGCGCGATTAGCCCGAAGACAACGTAAACGTCAATTTTCAGGCTGCTGTACGTCAACTCCAAACGGGTGAGCAGAGTCGAGAAATCGGGACGGGTAATTTGCATTTTCATCCTCCGCTTTCTGCTCTCACCCGAACGAACGCATATTATACTTTCAAATGTTCATCTTGACCAGAGTAACATTTGAACATATGCTATGGTTGTCATTTGCATCGGGAAAGTGATTATGGCTGACAGAAGAATTGCCGGATTAGTCATTTCGGAAGAGGATTACGAACTTTTACGCTGCTATGCCCACGATAACCATATCAACGGCATCAGCGAGGCGGTGCGTCATCTGCTCCGTATCTCACCGCAGCTACAGGAATACGCCGTTGTAAAAGGGATGCGGGTCGAGTTCAAGTCGCGTAAATGGGGCGGTTCACGGAAGCCGTGAACGGTTATTCCGACGTGTTGGTTGCTGCCAGCACGAACGGATAGACCAAACTACAGCCGTGCTCCTGCAAAAGATGCCCGACGACGGTCAGCGTCCATTTGGAGTCGGTGATGTCGTCTACCAGCAGGACAGGCTGAGTTGGTAGCGGTTCTTCGACGGCGAATTTATCCCGCACGTTGATCGCCTGCTGGAAGCTGTTCTGCATGGTCTTTTGTTCAGGATGCTGCTGAACGTGCCTGAGCGCGACCTGATAGGGCAGCTTCAGACGATTCGCTAATCGCTGCGCGAAATCCGGCACAAGTTGGGGACGGCGCAGGGATGGCACGGCTGTAACCCACTGCGGCGTCTCCGTGAGCGATTTCCAGTGGTCGAGCAGCGCTTCCGCCGCCAGTTCCACCAGTTCATCCGAAAAATGATTCTCCAAGCGCCCCCGCCGCACGACTTCTCCCCATCCGGTATCGTAAAAGCCGCAGAGCGCCAAGCCCGTTTCGTTGGTGAGCCTGATGATCGATTTTTCCACGTTGGGCATTCCAGAGGGCCAACGCTTACGCGGTTCAAAGAGGATAGATTTTCCCTGTCGTAAAAAGCGGCGTGCCGCCTCGACATCCTGCGGATTTGGCACGAACTTGCTCTCGTTCTGAGCGCAGTTTTTGCAGCGTCCGCATTTCTCTACTGGCTCAGGATCGTCAAGCGCTTCGGCGATAAAGCGCATCAGGCAACCTTGATGCTGAATGTATTGCCTCATCTGTTCCATCTCGGCGTAGCGGTTGTGGGTGACGGCTTCCCATCGCGCGAAGTCGGGCGTAGCGTCCGGGTTGATCAGGTGGAAGGTGGAGTCTACTTTTTCGACGATGTGCTCTACTTCCAGATGGGTGAGGATTTTCTCTAAGACTGAATAACGAACGTTGACCAACTGCTGCAACTGCTGTCGTTTGGCAGATTTGACTTCACGCAGCGCGGTGATCACTTCCTTAACTTGCTCCGGTTTGGGGAAAGCGGTTTCGATGAAATAGTTCTGGATGTCCTCATCGCCGGGACCGTGCATCAGAATGATGTACGCCCGGTCAATGCCGCGTCCGGCTCTGCCGATTTGCTGATAGTAGCTGATGATGTTGCCGGGCTGCTGGAAGTGAATGACGAAATGCAGATCAGGCTTATCGAAGCCCATGCCTAAAGCGACGCTGGCGACCAGCGCCTTGACTTCGTTTCTCAGCAGTTGGTTTTCCAGTTCGGCGCGGCTTTCCTCAGTGTCATTCTCGACATCGGCAAAATATGGCTTGACCGGAAAACTTTGTGACTGCAACCATTCTGCGACGATTTTGCAGTCGCGAGTAGTTGTGCAGTAGATGATGCCACTGCCGGGAATGTGCTTCATGAGATGGGTTAGCAGCGTCAGGCGGGTGGCGGTGTCCATCGGTTCCGGATAGACATAAAGCGAAAGGCTTTCGCGGGTGAGCGTGCCGCGCTGGATGTTCATGC
>DATGQJ010000568.1:0-4036 GCA_035304265.1 Oceanobacillus sp. | reverse complement strand
ACCGCCGCCATCACGTCTTCCATGAAGAGGATGTTGTACGGCTCAAGGGCGCGGGCGATGCGCTCGATGCTGGCGCGATTCCAGCGGAAATGACACTCGATGCCGATTTCCATTGCGTCGCCAACCGCTTCGCGAATGTCGCGGATCGGCTGCAATCCGGCTTCTACGTCCTGAAGGCTGATGTACTGCCCGAAGGTGGATTCGCTGAAGCGGTCAAACGACCAGATTTTCATCGCCTTGATGCCGTCCGCCAGCAGGCTTTTCGCCAGTTCGCCCGCTTTGCCCTGCTGCGCCCACATTGCGTAATCCGGCACGTTGCCGAAGCCGATACAGGTATTGTAGGTGGGAATCCGGTTTCGGGTTTTGCCGCCGAGCAGGTGATACAGCGGCGCGTTGTAGTGCTTGCCCATGATGTCCCACAGCGCGACTTCGACGGCGGAAAGCGCCCGTGTCTCCGCGCCTGCATAGCCGTGATACATGATGTTGTCCATCACGAAGCGCCACAGCCCTTCGATGTCGAGCGCGTCCTGACCGAGAATCAACGGGGCAATCGTGCCGTGCAGCGCCCCTTTTGCGCCGGGAATTTTGTCCACCGTTTCGCCCAAGCCGACAATGCCGGAATCGGTGTGGACGCGCACGACCATCAGGCGGGGATATTCTGCCCATTGCAGCGATTCGATGGCGGTGATTTTCATAACGTTCTTCTTGCCTGTAACCAGATTTCCTGATGATCAATCGTTTCGGAGTAGTAGGCGCAAAGCGACTCCCACAAGCTGGGGTGTGGGAGCGCATCGCGATGGTGGGTAAGCAGGTCTTTGTAGGCGGTCAAGAGGTCGAGGTTTTCCTCTTCCTTGAGCGCAGCAAGCGCGAAGGTGGACGAACGGCTGATACCTGCGCCACAGGCGACCAGTACCACTTTGCCGTTCGCTTTCTGATCGCGCACAAACGCGACACCCTGTTGAAGGATAGCGGGTGGCAGCGGCACGGCATCGTCCACTGCCAGATACAGCGTTTCAATCCCTTGATGCTGGACTGGCGCGGCTAAATGGAGCATCGCACCGATGTGGTGCGCTTTGAGATAAGACGCATCCACCGTCTCGCGATATTTGCCGATGTAGAGCCAGTCCCGTATCTTATGCACGGATTAAACCACCTTCACCGTATTGGTCAACGTACCGATGCCTTCTATCGTGATATGGATCACGTCACCTGCTTGCAGGGTAAATTCGGCAGGCGGGACGATGCCCGTTCCGGTGAGCAAAAAGACACCATTCGGGAAGGTGTAGCATCTTCCAAGATGTTCCACCAGATCGGGCAGGGTGCGATGGATGCGGTTGGTGTGGGTTTCCCCCTCGAATGCGGTCTGCCCTTCACGTTCGATGCGAAGGCTGATCGCCGCTTGCAGCCATTCCTTCGAGGGCGACAGCAGTACGCCGGGACCCAGAGCGCAGGCGGCGTTATACACCTTCGCCTGTGGCAGATACAACGGATTTTCGCCTTCGATGTCACGGCTGCTCATGTCGTTGCCGATGGTATAGCCGACCACCTCCATCGCCGGATTGAGCATGACCGCAAGTTCCGGCTCCGGCACTGACCACGTAGCATCGCGGCGGATGCCGACTTCGCCGAGATGCCCCACCACGTCACGACCATGCCCTTTGAAGAACAATTCGGGGCGTTGCGCGTCATAGACACGGGCGTAAATGTCGCCGCCGTCTTTCGCTTCTTCCTGCCGTCCTTCGCGGCTGCGTTCGTAGGTGACGCCTGACGCCCACACGTCCTGTTCGTCTACCGGAGCGAGGCGGTGTGGACGCGCGAAATCGTGCGTATCGGCAAAGCGCGAAACCTCGAAAGCCGCGTCCGATTCTTCGGGGATGTGCTGCAACTCGGCAATCGCCTTGTCTACGTGACCGATGCTCACGCGCAGCCACGAACTTAACAGAGCAAATCCTTGAACGCGATACACCTTATCGTCGTGCTGAATGCCAAGTTGTGCGCCGTGCTCAGGGTCATAATAGCGGATGAGAAGCATGAAGAACTCCAAAAGTTTGTGCGAAATATCGAAGATAGCAACAAAGATTATTTCTCAAATTCAGCAAAATTGGAAATCTTCAATCTTGCGGCTGTTCACCTTTTGACGAAAGTCCACCATCCACTGTGTAGGTCGCGCCGGTGACGAAACTGGATTCATCGGACGCGAGGAAGAGGCAGACGTTGGCGACTTCCTCAATCGTGCCCACCCGTCCGATGGGATGCATTTCGTCGAAGTCACGGCGGATTTTCGCCTGATTGGTCTGCTGTGCAACGAAGTCGTGGAGCATCGGCGAATCAATCGTGCCGGGGGCGACGGCATTGGTACGAATGCCGAAGCGGGCGTAATCGGTAGACATGACCCGCGCCAGAGCAATCAATGCGCCTTTGGTGGCGCTGTACACGGCAATGCCCGGAAGTCCAAGCATTCCGGTGACGCTTGCCATATGGATGATGCTGCCTTTGCCGATTTCGAGCATGGCGGGTATCACGGCGCGACTGACGAGGTACGTACCGCGTAAATTGACGGCAATACAGCGGTCAAAATCGGCAGGGCTGGTTTCGTGCAGCCGACCCGACGGCATGACGGCGGCATTGTTCACCAGTACGGTAATCGTCCCGAAATGCGAAGCGAGACGAGATACGGCAGTGTTCACTTGTGCTTCATCGCTGATGTCTGCGCCGAGCGCAATGGCTTCGCCACCTGACGCGGTGATTTCATCTACGACTGTCTGACACTGGCGCTCGTCCACGTCGAGGACGCCAACCTTTGCCCCTTCTGCCGCGAATTTGAGCGCGATACCTCGCCCGATTCCGCGTGCAGAACCCGTAACTAACGCGACTTTTCCATCCAGACGACCCATCGCATTATCCTTTGTTGCGTTCAGTTCGATGAGCGATATGATTTACTGAATTGAACCGCAAATGGACAAAGGACGCAAAGAAATGGATTTTACAGGCAGCAATTTCATCGCGGGTGAGGAAAGCCGCGAGGGAAAACAGGTATTCACCAACACCGATCCGCGCAGCAAGCAACCCGGCACTATCCAGTTCCATAACGCGACGGCGGATGAGATAAACCGCGCGGCGCAAGCGGCGGCAGAAGCATACGCCGAAACGCGCAATTTCCCGCCGGAAAAGCTGGCGGCGTTTCTCGATGCAGTGGCGGGGGAGATTGAGGAGCTTGGCGACGAACTGCTGCAAACCGCCGACATGGAAACCGGGCTGGGCATTCCGAGGCTGACTGGCGAGCGAGCGCGTACTACCGGGCAATTACGCGCATTCGGCAATCTGCTGCGCGAAGGCTCATACGTAGAGGCGATCATTGACACGGCGCAGCCGGATCGTCAACCTGCGCCAAGACCGGACATACGTCGCATGTTGTTCCCGATTGGACCGGTGGCGGTTTTCAGCGCCAGCAATTTCCCGTTTGCGTTTTCGGTAGCGGGTGGTGATACCGCTTCGGCGTGGGCGGCGGGTTGCCCGGTGGTCGTGAAGGCGCATCCGGGGCATCCGGCGACTTCGGAGATGGTGGCGCGTGCCATCAACCATGCCATCGAGACGGCGCGTTTTCCAACCGGATTCTTTTCGATGGTGCAGGGCAACACCAACGAAGTTGGGCAGGCGTTGGTGCAGCATCCGGCGATTGAAGCGGTGGGCTTCACGGGATCACTGCGCGGCGGACGGGCGTTGTATGATACTGCGGCGGCACGACCCAAGCCGATACCTGTGTATGCCGAGATGGGCAGCGTGAATCCGACCTTCATCCTGCCGGATGCGATTCGGGCGCGAGGCGAGGCGATTGCCGAAGGCTTGGTCAATTCGGCGACACTTGGAACCGGACAGTTCTGCACCAAGCCGGGGTTGGTGTTCGTCGTCGATGATTCAGAGACTCCCGGTTTCATTCAGCGGGTAACGGGCGAGATGACCTTACGGCAGGCCGGCATTCTGCTCAATGAGCATATCGAAAAGGGCTTGGTCAACGCAGTGGCGAAGACGGCAGGGC
>DATGQJ010000567.1:0-4589 GCA_035304265.1 Oceanobacillus sp. | reverse complement strand
TCAATCCATGCGTATTCCTGCGGGTTCTCATCCTCTTGCGGCGTAAGCTGGGGAGTAGAAAGCAGAGTGCCATCTGTGTCGTAAATCAAAAGTTCGCTAGCGTCGCCGATAATGGCGATTCCGCCAGCGCCCCATCGAACGTCCGGCGCGGTTCCCACTACCACTTCAACGGGTAAATCATCGGCGATGGTGCTCTGCGTCCGTGTCGCAAAATCGAATGTGATGAGGCGGGTTGAATCCTCTCCGAAGTCCAATTCCGTCCACGCGAGCATGGCGTTGTCTGGCGACCACGCGGGACCTGATCGAACGATGGCATTGTCTGGCACACCTTCTACAAACAGCGATGCATCGGCGGGCTGTCCTGCGACCAGCACAGTCTGCTGTGCCGCAACGTTCAGCATATAAATATCCCCCGGTAGATCGAACTCAGCGATGAAACCAGTTGCCTGCACCCGATCCAGTGCCTGCAATCCGATGGAGGCGGCGGCTTTGTAGGCGATCATGTTCCCATCTGGCGAAAGCGTGGGACCCGAAATCGTGCCGTTTTCGGTAAGCTGTACTGGTGAAGTAGTTAAATCCGATACCGCATAGAGATCGCCCCGCACCCACAGAATCAAGGGCGCATTAGCTTGTGCCAGCGCTGACGACGTAGCGAGGACAATCAGAAGCAAGGCAAAAATCAATTTGTGTCTGAACATAAGGGACAATCCGTAATACGCAAACAGGGGTACAGATTATTGTACCCCTGCGCGATTTTGCCACTTACTGCTGCGCGTTAATACACTGGTTCGAGCCAGTATTCCCCATTTTGTCCTTCCATTGTCCAGCCGACGATGCCATTGTAGTTGACCTGCCACCATGCCGTGTTCTCGCTACACTGCGGACCCGCAATGATGGAGAACTGTCCGCCAGCGGGGATAAGCGCGAGGACGCTGCTGGTGGTGCTTGGTTGTGCTCGTAGGCGGTTGGGCAGACCGGGGGTGATCCGCGCCCACATGCCGATGGTCATGCGCGAAGGCAAGGTGTTGTAGCACATCACTGGCTCAATCCAGTATTGATTACCGATGCCTTCGGCTGTCCAACCGATCAGTCCATTGTGATTGACCTGCCACCAGTTGTATCCATTGGCACAGGTCGGTCCTGCAAGTACGGTGAACATCGAGCCACCGGGCATTTGACCGACAACGGCGGCGTCCAGTGACGGCTGTACCCGCAGATTATTCGATGGTCCCAGTGTGACGTAACCGCTCAAGCCCAGCAGCATGTGGGGCGTAGGCGCTCCGAAGCAATATGGAATCGGCTGGCTGTACGGTTCGAGCCAGTATTCGCCTGTGCTGGAATTCTCCGGTGTCCAACCGATCAGCCCATTATAGTTGACCTGCCACCAACTCATGCCTTCCGAACACTGCGGTCCTGAAATGACTGAGAACACCGCGCCGCCCGGAATTTCACCGATGATCGCGCTGGCAGCGCCGCGTTGAGGCAGCGTTCGCAGGACGTTGGGCAATCCCGGTGTCACGCGCCCCTGCTGTCCCGGCACGAGACGCGGCGGCACAACGGCGCAGTAAATCGGCTCTGTCCAGAATTCTCCAAAACTGGATGCTTCTGGCGTCCAGCCAATCAAGCCGTTGTAATTGACCTGCCACCAGTTCATGTTGTTGTTACACTGGGGACCGCCGATGACGATAAAGCCGCCACCCGCCGGAATTTGCCCGATGATGTTACTGAACGTGCCTTGCATCGGTTGATCGCGCAGTACGTTGGGCAAACCGGGAGTCACTCGTGCCTGCATTCCGATAGTCAGGCGCGTTGCAGGGCATCCAGATTGCGCCGAAGTTACAAAAGCGTTCGCCAGCAGTAGCGCGGCGATGAAGAGTAAACCAAGCAATCGAGATTTCATGATTGGAAACCCTCGGAAATGTGTGAAAAAACATCTAATTGTGGCATACTCGCAGAGCGGTTACATGACGCCAACCCTACGCTTCCCATACGCCGTAAATCTGTCGCTAAGAATAGACTTAACGTTTTCTCAAATTAGTGAAAAATGATGATGTTACAGGCGGAAATGTCCTTATAATGATCGTTAGCGATGCAGCAGAATGGAGCAACGCACATGGTCTTGTGCGATGACCCTACACTCCCTCCGCGTTACGTAGTTGATACTTACCGTCGTGCCTATGAAGCGGTGCATGGGCGTGAGCCTGCCGTAAGATACATGGGCAACCACTGGTATTCGGTCAATGGGGAGACCGTGCATCGCATCACGCTGATGGAAGAAATCGGACGTTTGCGCGAATCTTCAAAGAAGCCGAATCTCATGCGGGCGGACAAGGGCTTGATTCAGCGCCTTATCTCCCGTTTGCGTAGCATTTAGCGCTTTGCCACTCGATCTTCAGGCGAACCTGAGGTAAATTCAGCCGAATATTGCTATTAGGTCAACCCTATGCTTATGGTGTTGAAAAGCGTATCGTTGTCAGATCGGGCGTTGCTAGATGAATACTGTCGTGTTTATGAAGATGCTCACGGCAGTGAAGCAGAAGCGTACTATTTAGGCTATGGCTGGTTTCTGGTGAACGATCAGATGCGCCACAGCCTGTTTCTCCTCGATGAAATCAAGGGGCTGCGTCAGATGATGCAGCGCCAATACCTGATCGAACGCAACAAACTGAGATTACTTCGGCTCGTGCGCAGGCTGCGGGGATTGTAAGCGCACATTTTCCTTCAACGAAGCCAGCAGGGTTGGAAACTTGGTGAGATGTCCGGCGCGGCATTCCAGCACCTTTCGTGCGCTCACATCCCAGACCGTCAAAACGTGTCGCTCCGCCCTTGCGTCGTAATGATACGTGTGGAGCATGTGGTAGTCATAGTAGCGTGGGATATGAACCCGCGCACGGATGCCACAGGGCAGCACGTCTACGCCTTCCTGCCAGATATAAACGGCGGGCAGCGTCATGATTGCCATCGGGACGATTAGCCGCAAATCCAACGCCATCATTCCCTTGTCCAGCAAAATCGTCAGCAAAAACAAGAAGATCGGCGTGAGCCACAAGGCGACGATACTGTAGCGATAAACGTTGGGCAAACGATGGCGGCTGAGAACGGGTTGCTTTGAGGATTTACGCGCTGATCGCACGTCCATGGGCATTTCCTCGTCGTTCACCGCGTCGTGGTGCGGCGGCTTGCGCGTGAACGGCACGCATAGATTCGTATTGGCGTTGCGAGCTTTTCACGATCTCAAGAAAGCCGCCTACGTTATCTACCTTGTGGATTGGGTAGCGTCGGACGGTTTTTGCACCGCCTCGATCAAGTCGTTGCACCAGCAAGCGACCATTTTTGACCACAGCACTCAGAACCGACCAGTGAATTTCGGTTTTTCCGGCTTCCACGCCGTTTGAATAGAGCGTCAGGTTGGGATGAAGTGTTACCGGACGATCCTCTCGCAACTGCCGACTGAGTTTCACGCTGGTGACATAAGCGGCATACGGGCGAACGATGCGGGCGAACGTGCGCGGGTTTCCGTGAATGCTCCTGAACTTGAACAATCGCTCATCGTCCATTTCCAGTAGATGAGCGCCCCACTGCAAGATCGGACGCCCGAAAAGGTAGAGTCCACGTGCGCCTTCGCGGAAGCGGTCTAACTCCGTCCACTTGTATTTATAACTCTTGCTGCCTCGCGTCCACACGAACCCCTTGTTGTAGAAGCGCAGGGTTTCGGTGCGGCGGATGATACTCAGAGTCAGGTTGTAGAGGGCGCGGACGGCGAGAAAACCGCCGAGCAGAATCGCGGCGGCTTTGCCGATGTCGAGCAGGAATGGAGACGCAAGGTCGCGCAGCGTGGCTTCATTGAGCGCCACGAATGCACCTGTGGTTGCCGCAGTTCCCAGCAGCAGCCACATAAAACGGCGAAAATAGCGTGAGCGCCTGACCTCAGATTCGTAAATAATACGTGGGGCTTCGGCTTCCATCGGGTTAGAGCACTTTCAACTGCATGAGTGGAACCAGTTCACGAACACCCGTGACCGTGTTCACCAACAACCCGCCCTGTTCCACATCTTGGAATGAATAGAAGGATTTCACCCCTTCAGAGAAGTGTTCTTGTATTGCTCTCGCCAATGCTTCTGCATCGTCGGTGTGGGTTAGAATGACAAACTTCTCGTCATCGAAGCCGAGAAAGTCATCCACCGTCCCCATGTGACTCATCACTTCGTAGATGGCACGCGCCGCATAACTGAGGACTTCATTGGCTGCCATGAATCCGTAGACTTCGCCATATGTGCTAAAACCCGACAACTCGAATATGAGTTGATGGAAGGGAACCTCCTCCGCTTCCCGTCGCATGATCTCTTCGTTGATCAGTGCTCCGGTAGGCAAGCCTGTGCGCGGCTCGTGCAGGCTTTCACGGGTGGCGCGTGTGATCGACCCTTGAATGCGCAGGCGGAGTTCATCAATGTCGAAAGGCTTGGTGATGTAATCGTCCGCGCCAAGTTCAAGCCCACGTACTTTGCTGGCACGGGTATCTTTTTGGGTGAGGAAGATGATCGGAATATAGCGGGTGATAGAGGTCTGTCGGATTTCCTCGCAGACCGTGA
>DATGQJ010000566.1:0-4046 GCA_035304265.1 Oceanobacillus sp. | reverse complement strand
CGCAGCATCCTGCCATCACTTCGCGGCATTCCCCCAAACGTTCAGGGCGCAGCGCGAGTTTTAGGCGCTTCTCCTCTGCGAGTCTGGCGCTGGATTGATCTACCCCTTATCAGTCGCGGGTTCGTCGTGGGTGCAACCTTCGCCTTCACCGTAAGCATGGGCGAGTTCGGCGCGTCAGCGCTAATCTATCGCCCGGATATGCCCACCATCCCGATTGTCATCTTCCGGCTTCTGGGGCAACCCGGCGCGGCGAATTATGGGCAGGCGCTGGCGATGAGCACCATTTTGATGGCGGTCTGCGCCCTGAGCTTTCTTCTGATTGAGCGATTCCGTACAGCAGGGATCGGGGAATTCTGATGTTGAGCATTCGGAACATCACACGCTCCTTCGGGGCGCTCAAAGTGCTGCGCGGCGTCAGCCTCGACATCACGCAAGGGGAAATCGTTTGCCTCCTCGGACCAAGCGGCTGTGGCAAAACCACTCTGCTGCGCACCATTGCAGGACTGGAATCCGCAGACAGTGGCGACATTCTGCTCGATGGACAATCGATCCTCGCCCTTCCCATTCATACCCGCGATTTCGGCTTGATGTTCCAGGATTTCGCCCTGTTTCCGCACATGAACGTCGAGCAAAACGTGTTGTTTGGGTTGCGAATGCGTCACGTTCCCGCAGCGCAGGCGCGAACACGCTTGCAGGAAGTTCTGGAACTGGTGGGACTTCAGGGATTCGAGAAGCGCGACGTGGCGCAGCTTTCCGGTGGCGAACGCCAGCGAGTAGCGCTTGCCCGCAGTTTAGCACCGAAGCCACGCCTACTAATGCTGGACGAACCACTCGGCTCAGTGGATGCCGCCTTGCGTGACCGGCTGATCGTTGATTTGCGCGAGATCATCAAGCGTATTGGGCTTACAGCGATTTACGTCACCCACGACCAGCATGAGGCATTCGCCATTGCTGACCGCATCGCCGTGATGAACGCGGGGCTAATCGAGCAAGTCGATCCGCCGCCCAAACTTTACCGTTACCCCAAAACGACCTTTGTCGCTCGTTTTCTCGGTCTCAACAACATCGTGCCCGTTCTGAGCCGTGACGCCGATGTCATTCGCACCCCCGTTGGCGACTTCCCCAATCATGCCGATGCTGATGCGGTGCTGCTTCATCCTGATGGACTTGCAATTCGGTCAGCATCTAAAGAGATTGTTGGCGCAGTTTCTCACCCCGTTTCTGAAAACGTCGCCAAAAGCATCGAGGCAGTCATCCGCGAGATGGTGTTCGCGGGGGATACGTACCGTATCGAGGTAGAGCACGAGAGCGGCATTCGCCTGAGTTTTCGGGTGCCGTCACGGAATGACGGTGAACTCAAAGTAGGTGAACCGGTTCAGGTGACGATGATCGAGGATTGTATTGTTCCGCTGAAAGGGGAAGGGTAGACGCTTTAGCGTGTGTGATGCACTTGATACCCCTCATCCCCCACCCCCTTCTCCCACGCAAGCGGGGAGAAGGGGAGCGACGCAGGCAGGGTGAGGGGCAATCACACCATCATAGTTCACAACACGCTCTAGCGCCTTAATCCTACGAGATGAGCCGCACGAATTTGCGCTTGCCCACTTGAAGCACCACCGGCAGCGCATCCGGCTTGATGGTCGCGTTGATGTCCGTGATCACTTCGCCGTTGGCGCGAACGCCATTTTGCTGAATCAGGCGTTTCGCCTCAGCACCGCTACTGACCATATTCAGGCGGCGGAGAAGGTCAGTCACCCGTTCCTCAGCCGACAAGGTTTCTTCGGGAACATCTTCGGGAACGCCCGAACCACCGCGAAAGACCTCATCCCAACGTTTCTGTGCTTCCTGCGCGGCTTCCGGGCTGTGGAAGATCGCCACGATTTCGCGGGCGAGGCGCATCTTCGCTTCATTGGGGTGAATCGTGCCGTTCGCCAATCCGTCTTGCAATTCTTTCACCTGCTGCGGTGACCAACCGAGAATGAGCTTGTGATAAATCGGCATGGCTTTATCAGGCACGCTCATCACCTTGCCGAACATATCCCACGGCTCAGACATCAAGGGGATATGGTTGCCGAGACTTTTGCTCATCTTGATTTCGCCGTCGGTTCCGGGCAAGCTCTCGCCCATGATGATGGCGACCTGTGGCTTCTGCCCCATCGCCTCTTGCAGCTTGCGCCCTGCGACGAGGATGTTGAATAACTGATCCTGCCCGCCAACCTGTACGTCGGCTTCTTGAGCAACCGCATCGTAACCCTGCATCAAGCCGTAGAACATCTCATGCAGGTAGATTGGCTGTCCGGCATCGAGTCGCTTGGCGAAATTCTCACGCACGAGGAACTGCTGCACGGTGAAGTTGCTCGCCAGTCGTATGATGTCGGCGAAATCGAGCGTTGAAAGCCATTCGTCGTTGCGGCGCACGCGCGTCAGGTTGGGGTCGAGAATCTTGAACGCTTGCTCCGCATATGTGCGGGCATTCTCTTCCACCTGTTCACGTGTCAACTGTTCTCGTGCTTTGTCTTTGTCGGACGGATCGCCGATAAGACTGGTGAACGTGCCGATCAAAAACGTCACGTCATGCCCCAATTCCTGAAACTGGCGCAGTTTCCGCATGGGAATCGTGTGTCCCAGATGCAAATCCGACGTGCGTGGATCGAATCCGGCGTAAACACGCAGGGGGCGACCTTCTTTCTCCGCTTCAATCAACCGCTCACGGAGTTCACGGCGCATGTGTTCTCTGGTTTGCGGGTCGCCGTATTCAGCGCCCGACATCAATATCTCGACCTGTTCGTCAATCGTGGGCATGGCAAATTTCCTGCGTGATAGAATGGGTTCAAAACAGACGAAGTATAGCATACGACTGCGCCCTTGTTCAGCCTCTGGCGGCGCACTATAATTTTCAAAATGTAATGCACTCGAAATCTTCTCAGGGAAACTAATGAAACCCATCAGCAGTGTCGAAGCACGACAGGCTTTTCTCGACTTTTTTGAGGAAATGGGACACAAGCAGGTCGCCTCCTCATCTTTAGTGCCTGCCAATGACCCGACTCTGCTGTTCACGAACGCGGGCATGGTGCAGTTCAAGGACGTGTTTCTTGGGCTGGACAAGCGCGATTACAAACGCGCAACCACCTCGCAGAAGTGCATGAGAGTCTCAGGAAAGCACAACGATCTGGAGAATGTCGGTCCGTCTCCGCGTCATCATACTTTCTTCGAGATGCTCGGCAACTTCAGCTTCGGCGATTACTTCAAGCGTGACGCCATCCGCTACGCTTATACGTTGCTGACCGAAGTATACAAACTGCCCCCGGAACGCCTCGCATTCACCGTCTACAAAGACGACGACGAGGCATACGACATCTGGATCAACGACATCGGAGTCGATCCACGCCGTGTTGCCCGTATGGGACCCAAGACCAACTTCTGGCAGATGGCAGATACGGGACCCTGCGGACCCACCAGCGAGATTCACTGGGATAAAATGCCGGAAATGGGCGTGGACAGCATCATTCCGATGATGCAGGAAGAAGATGACCGATTCCTCGAACTGTGGAATCTGGTCTTCATGCAGTTCAACCGCACTCAGCCCGATCCTGACCATACAGGCAAGTACGATACCCCCCTGCCCGCGCCCGGCGTCGATACCGGTATGGGGCTGGAACGGATTCTCAGCGTGGTCAACGGTGTGGACTCCAACTACGAAACCGACCTGTTCACGCCGATCATCGAAGCAACGCAGCGCCTCAGCGGTCATAGCGACGAAGAACGCGACTCGAATATCGTGCCGTATCGCGTCATTGCCGATCATCTGCGTGCGGCGGTTTTCCTGATTGCCGACGGCGTGCTGCCCGGCGCAAAAGGACGCGATTCAGTGTGCCGTCTGGTGATTCGCCGCGCATCACGGTTTGGCGCGAAACTCGGCTTTCACGAGCCATTCCTCGCCAAACTGGTTGACACCGTGATCGACATCATGGGTGGGCACTACGTCGAACTGGTCGAACGCAAAGAAGCTATCAAGAAAGTCATCACACAGGAAGAGGAACGCTTCC
>DATGQJ010000565.1:0-4810 GCA_035304265.1 Oceanobacillus sp. | reverse complement strand
GCCGCTTACGATTGAACGCGCCGACGCGCAGAAAATGCTGGAACTGGCGCGGGCGAAAGGGCTTCTGATCGGCTGTGCGCCGGACACATTTCTGGGCGCGGGCTTGCAAACCTGCCGACAGTTGATTGACGAAGGCGCAATTGGCACGCCTGTTGCGGCGACGGCGTTCATGATGATTCATGGTCACGAGTCGTGGCATCCCGATCCGGAGTTTTACTATCAAGTGGGCGGCGGTCCGATGTTCGATATGGGACCCTACTACCTGACCGCGCTGGTATCGCTGCTCGGCGCGGCGCGGCGCGTGACCGGCTCGGCGCAAATCAGCTTCCCCGAACGAACCATCACCAGCAAGCCCAAATATGGGCAAACCATCAAGGTTGAAGTCCCAACCCACATTTCAACTGTAATCGATTTCCACAGCGGAGTCGTCGGCACGATGATTATGAGCTTCGACGTGTGGGCGGCGCAGGTTCCGCGCATCGAGATTTATGGCTCGGAAGGCACGTTGAGTGTTCCCGATCCGAATACCTTTGGCGGACCGATTCGGCTGTGGCGGCAGGATGATCGGGAATGGCGCGAAATGCCGCTGACCCACGAGTTCGCCGAAAACTGGCGCGGGCTTGGGGTGGCAGACATGGCGAACGCGCTGCGGAATGGGCATTCACATCGCGCGAATGGGGATTTAGCGTATCATGTATTAGACATTATGCACGCCGTTCACGACGCTTCACGCGAAGGGCGGCACATCGAATTGACCAGTACATGCGAACGTCCCGCGCCGTTGCGGGCAGGAGAATGTAAGGTTATATAGAGACGGAAGGACACTGAGGATGTCAACGCTGCGAGTAACAGTCTGGAACGAATATCGTCACGAAAAGAACAATGCCAAAATCGGACGGATTTATCCTGAAGGCATCCATGGCGCAATTGCCGAATATCTGCGCGAGAATGGGATAACTGTGCGCACCGCCACGCTCGACGATCCCGAACATGGATTGACCGAGAAAGTGTTGAACGAGACCGATGTACTGATCTGGTGGGGACACATCGCACATGATCAGGTCAAAGATTCGGTGGTGGATCGGGTTCACCAGCGCGTGCTTGAAGGCATGGGATTGATCGCCCTGCATTCGGCGCACTTCTCCAAGATTTTCAAGCGGCTGATGGGAACTTCTTGCAACCTGAAGTGGCGCGAAATCGGCGAGCGCGAGCGTGTATGGGTGGTGAACCCTGCGCACCCGATTGTCGATGGATTGGGCGATTATTTTGAAATTCCTGAAGCTGAAATGTACGGCGAGCCGTTTGGCATCCCCGAACCGGACTCGCTGGTGTTCGTAAGCTGGTTTCAGGGTGGGGAAGTCTTCCGCAGTGGTTGCTGTTACTATCGCGGGCAGGGCAAGGTGTTTTATTTCAGCCCCGGTCACGAGACCTTCCCGACGTATTACCAGCCGGAAGTGCGCCGCGTGATCCTGAACGCTGTGCGCTGGGCAGCGCCGACGCACGGTCCCGCTATTACTATTGCCAATCGCGCGGAGCCGATTGAGCCAATCCAAGTTTCCGAGTGACGATGAGCAAAGTGATTCTGGTCGTCTGCGACGCGCTGCGTGACGACGTTGCCGAGCAGTACATGGGCTATCTGGAGCATCTGGTCGAGACGCGGCGGGCGACCCGTTACACTGTTATCGGAGAACTGCCAAGCATGTCACGCCCGATCTATGAAACGCTGCATACGGGCGTGACATGCAGCGAACACGGAATCACCAACAATAACATCGTCCGCCTGTCGAAGATGCCCAACGTGTTCCAGTGTGCCAGAGAAGCCGGGTTGGTCACGGCAGCGTCGGCGTATTGCTGGTACTCGGAACTCTACAACCGTGCGCCCTACGACATCATCAATGACCGCGAAGTAGACGACAAATCGTTGAATATTCAGCATGGGCGCTTCTACCGCGAAGACGGTTATCCCGACATCGAGGTTTTTGCGACGGGCGCAATGCTGGCGCGACGATTCTATCCCGACTACTTACTGATTCACCCGATGATGATCGACACGATGGGTGAGGCTTATGGGGCAAATTCGCCCCAGTACCGCAAGCAGGTGATCATGCAGGATCAGATCATGGCGAATCTGGTTCCCGAAGCGGCGGCGGCGGGATACACCCTGCTCATCACCTCCGATCACGGGATGAGCGACGACAACAGCACACACGGCGGCACGCTCCCGGAAATGCGCAATGTGCCGCTCTACATCATCAAACCGGATATGAGGGGCAAGGGCAAGCAGAACGAGGCTATTTCTCAGCTTCGCATCGCGCCAACGCTGCTGCAACTACTCGGCGTCGCCATCCCAGAGACCATGCAGGCGCTTCCTATTCCCATTTGAACCCCAGAGAGAATCTTTCATGAGCCTGAGTAATGCCGAACTTCGTTCGATGCTTGAGTTCGCCCTCGATGCTGTGTGGCAGGCAGGGCGAATCACGCTTGGCTACTTCCAGACTGGCGTAACCGCCGAGTGGAAAAGCGACAATACCCCTGTGACCATCGCAGATCGCGAGGCGGAGAAACGCCTGCGCGAACTTTTCGCAAGGTATTATCCCGACTGCGGGATCATCGGCGAGGAATTTGGTGAGCAACCGAGCAAAAACGGGCTGACGTGGATTATCGACCCGATTGACGGCACGAAATCGTTTGTGCATGGCGTTCCGATTTATGGCTGCCTGCTGGCGCTGATCGAAGGCGATACCTCGTGGATTGGCGTGGCGCATTTTCCGGCGGTGAACGACATGCTCTATGCCTCGAAGGGCGGTGGATGTTACTGGAACGGACGGCGGGCGCAGGTTTCCACCGTGAGCGATTTGAGCGAAGCCACGCTGTTGATAAGCGAAGTCAAAGGGCATGGTGACAAGGACGCTGCCGTCGAAAAGTTGGTCAACAGTACCTACATCACGCGCACGTGGGGCGATTCGTATGGTTACTCGCTGGTCGCTACCGGACGCGCCGAAATCATGCTCGATCCCATCATGTCGGTGTGGGACTGCGGACCCTTTCAGGTGATTATGGAAGAGGCGGGCGGCAAGTTCACCGACTGGAACGGCACGCCGACCATTTACGGCGGTTGCTCAATCGGCACGAACGCCGCGTTGTTCGATCAGGTGATGGCGATTGTGCGGGGATGAACCCGCTAAGCGTGTTCTCTCACCCCCGCCATCATTAAGCCCAACGTTTCTACGTCGGCTTCTTCACGAGGGATGATGCCGACGATGCACCCTTCGTACATCACGGCGATACGGTCTGAGAGGGCGAGGATTTCGTCCAAGTCCTCAGAGATCAGCAGAATTGCCACACCCGCACTGCGCTGTTCCATCAGAATGCGGTGAATGTACTCCGTCGCGCTGATGTCCACACCCCGCGTTGGCTGCGCGGCGATGAGCACAGAGGGCTTGCGCGAGAGTTCACGGGCGAGAATCAGCTTCTGAATGTTGCCGCCGGAGAGATTTTTGGTAGTGGCATTTGCGCCCGGCGTTTTGATGTTGAAGCGCTGGATTAAATCGTCTGCATGGCGGGTGATGGCGCGGAAGTTGAAAAACGATGCCCGTGCATAATCGTCCGGGTCTTGCAGAATCGCGTTCTCCGCCACCGAAAACGAGCCGATGATACCGTGTTTCATCCGTTCTTCCGGCACGTAGGCGAGACCCGCTTTCAGCCGAACGGAAACTGACTCACGCAAAATCGACTTGCCGCCAAGCAGCACTTCACCGCCCGTCGTTGGGCGCAGTCCGGCAATCGCTTCTGCAAGTTCGCGCTGCCCGTTGCCCGAAACTCCCGCGATGCCGACGATCTCGCCGCCGCGCACGTCCAGCGCGATGCCGTGCAAGCAGGGAAGCGCCTGATCGTTGTTCGCCCGCAAATCCCGAATCGACAGCTTGACCTCGCCAACTTGCACAGGCGGACGATCCGGCTGAAACTGCACGTCACGCCCGACCATCATCCGTGCCAGCTTGCGGCGGTCAACGTTTTCGTTTTGCGTGGTGTCGATGACGTGACCATCACGCATGACGGTGATGCGGGTGCTGAGTTCCTGCACTTCACCGAGCTTATGCGAGATGAAAATCAGCGCGTGCCCCTGATCGCGCATGGTTTTCAGCGTGACGAAAAGTTCCTTCACTTCCTGCGGCGTGAGCACGGCGGTGGGTTCATCCAGAATGACCAGCGCCCCACCTCGATACAGCGCCTTGATGATCTCGACGCGCTGCTGCTCTCCCACTGAAAGCTGCCATATGTAAGCGTCGGGATCGACCTTCAACCCGTAGAGTTCGGACAGTTGACGTACTTTTGCTCTCACCTCGTCCAGATCGAGCATAATCCCGCGCTTGGCTTTCATGCCGAGCGCCACGTTTTCGGCAACCGTCAGCGACGGCACGAGCATGAAGTGTTGGTGAATCATGCCAATGCCGCACGCCAGCGCATCCGCCGGAGAATGAAAGGTCACGGGTTGCCCGTCGAGCAAAATCTGCCCTTCGTCGGGGCGGTACAGCCCGTAGAGGATTTTCATGAGGGTGCTTTTGCCCGCGCCATTTTCGCCGAGCAGCGCGTGAATTTCACCCGACTTCACGTCGAAATTGACGTTTTCGTTGGCGAGCACACCGGGAAAACGCTTGCAGATTCCGCGCATTTCCACGTGCTCGATACGTTTATGACCGGAAGGAAGTGTTGCTGTCATAAGACCGCCAAAAGTTGAACTGCAAGGATCACAAAGCATAAGAGTTGCACAGATCATTACTAACGATTTTCAAACATTTTCCTGTTAATT
>DATGQJ010000564.1:0-4196 GCA_035304265.1 Oceanobacillus sp. | reverse complement strand
ACTGCTCGGCACGCTGGCATCAGGGTTAATCGAGTCGTTCATTAGCTCCGACGACATTGCCCGCTGGGTTCCGCGCAACCCCATTCTGGCAACCCTGATGGGTACATTCATGGGTTTCACCTTTCCGGTTTGTGAGTGCGGAGTTGTGCCGGTGGTGCGGCGGCTCTATACCAAAGGGCTGCCGATGTCGGTGGGCGTGACCTTTTTGCTTGCTGCCCCTGTGATCAATCCTGTTGTGCTGGTCAGTACCTACGTAGCGTTTGGTTTTGGCGCAGTCTTGATCGGGCGCTTCGTCATCACGATTGTCGTGGCGATGGTGGTGGGCTTGGTGTTCGCCTTCGCAGGTCGCCCACAGGAAATTTTGCAGCCAGCATCCTTAGCGCCCGTCGCCGGTGGTTCGGGAGATGTCCCGCCGCAACCCATTTCGGGGGAAGTCATCCCGCTTTATGCGAGAATGCCGCGCAAGTCATTAATGGTTGGGCTGCGGGATGCGCTGACCATGGCAGGCGACGAATTCTTCGAGATGGGACGCTATCTCATCATCGGTTCGCTGCTTGCGGCGCTCATGCAAACGCTTGTCAGTCAGGACGTGCTGCTTGCGCTCGGTAGAGGACCGATCATTTCGGTGATCGTCATGCAGGCGCTGGCGTTCCTGCTCAGCGTATGCTCGACAGTAGACGCATTTCTGGCGCTGGCGTTTACAGGCACGTTCACCACTGGTTCCATTCTCGCATTTCTCAGCTTCGGTCCAATGGTAGACATCAAGAGCACGCTGATGTTCGCCGGGGTGTACCGCCGCCGCGTCGTCCTCTATCTCATCGTGCTTCCGCTGCTGATGACCATGTTGATCGGAATCTGGCTGAATTTGAATGTCGTTTTTTGAAGTGATGAGTGATGAGTAATGCGTGATGAGTTTTACGCATTACTCATCACTCATTACTGGAGGTAGTATCCATGCAACTCACCCACACACATGACAACCACGCCAATGAAAACGTGCAGGGATGGTTGAAAACCGGATTGCTGCTGGGATTGGGGTTGTATTTCGTCTACAACATCGTCAGCGGCAACCTGACCAACTACATCAACGTGCGCTTTGCATGGTTGTCGTATGTCGCGGCGGTTTTGCTGCTCCTGATCGGCGGATACAGCGCTTATCACATGCTCCGTCATCATAGCGGTGGAGAGCATCACCACGAACATGCCCAGATGTCGTGGGGAACGCTGCTGGTGATTGCAATTCCGCTTGTGCTAGGAACGCTCATTCCGTCGCGTCCGTTGGGGGTAGAAGCCATAGATGGGAACGTGAGCTTCACTTCGGCGGCGACCACCACAACCACCACGTTCACCATCAATCCACAGGATCGTAATGTGCTGGACTGGCTGCGGGTGTTCAACGCCACTGAGGATTACAACGAAATCAACGGGCAGCCCGCCGACGTGATCGGCTTCGTCTACGTTGAGCCGACTTTTGGCGAAGATCAATTCATGGTGGCGCGGTTTACCATTAGCTGCTGTGTGGCGGATGCTTCCGCCATCGGACTGCCGACTTACTGGGAAGATATGGAAACGCTAGAGCAAGGACAGTGGGTGCGCGTGCAGGGTACGATGCAGGTCGGCGAATTCCGCGACGACACGCTGCCGATCTTGCAGGCGACCAGCGTTGAAATTGTGGAACAGCCCGAACACCCCTATCTGTATCCCTAGTGATGAGTGACGGGTAATGAGTAATGAGGTAAAAGTAGATAGTGCAGAGTCGGAACGTCAGGATGCTTTCGACTTTGCGCTTTCGGCTTTTCGCTTTTCGCGCTTTGATCGCGTCGTTTTTCTCGCCATTGTCGCGCTTTTGGCTGGTATTGGTTTAACGATCCTGCTTGGGGATCGCGTGGGGGTGACACTGCGGCGGGTTTCGCCGGTGGGGACGGCACGCAGCACCAGCCGCATCACCATCCAGTTCAGCGAGATGATGAACCGCGAGAGCGTGGAGAACAACTTCCGCCTTGAGCCTGATCGGGCGGGGACGTTTTCGTGGAACGGCGACGTGATGGTCTTCCAGCCCGATGAACCGTTCTTACCCGGCGAAACCATCGATGCGGTGCTGGGGCGCGGTGCGGTCAGCGAGAGCGGGCGTGAAGTGCTGTCCGATTATCACTTCAGTTTCACGGTGCGCCGCCCGCGTGTGGCGTATTTGTTCCCGTCTGATGATGTGCCACAAAACATCTGGATTGCCGATCCCGCTGACCCAAACGCAGCAGAGCAGGTGACGTTTAGCCCCACCGGAATCTACGATTTTGCCGTCAGCCCTGATGGATCGAAGATCGCCTTTGCTGAAACCAATACCAGCGGCACTAATGACATCAAACTGCTCGATCTGGAAACTGGTAGCTTAGAGCAGTTGACCAACTGCATTGATGCTTCCTGTACCGCCCCGGTCTGGCGACCCGACGGCAACATGATCGTCTACGAACGGGTGGATTTCAACTCGGATTTGGAGAACGTCGGCGTCAGTCCAACCCGCCTGTGGGTGCTGGATTTGACCACGCGCCCAATCGAGACGCGCCCACTGTTTTCCGACCTGCAAATTCTGGGGTACAGCGCACAGTGGTCGGCGGACGGCAGCAAGATCGCGCTGTATGACCGTTCCAGTGTCAGCATCCTCATCTATGACTTTACACAGGGAAGTATGGTTGCTGTCGAATCCACGTCCGGCGTTTCCGGTGCTTTATCACCCGATGGTAAGGTGCTGGTGTATCCCGAAATGACATCGGTTGAAGGACAACCTTTCCGAACCCACCTGCGGTTGATCAATTTTGAGACCAACGAACAACGCTACCTCAGCACGCCGGAACAGGGCTTTGATGATACCTATGCGGTGTGGCGACCCGATGGGGAGATGTTGGCAGTGACACGCCGGGATGAAACCTTCGCGCGTGGCGAACAACTCTATCTGGTCGATCCGGCGACGGGTGATGCCGAGCGTTTGACCGACGATCCACGCTATTTCAACGGCTACTTCTCATGGGATGCGGTGGGTACGCAGTTGGTCATTCAGCGGCTTCCGTTGTTCAACGAAAATATGCAACCGGACAGCAGCAGCCGCCCCGAAATCTGGACGCTTGACCTTACCGATAAGACAATGACTCAGGTGGCAATCAACGGTTTTCATCCACGATGGGTTCCGTAGTTTTGTGAGTGATGTAATGACCGAAACCCCAAACCCTAACCAACAAAAGCCATCGCCTGTGCTGCTGGTCTTTTTGATCCTGCCGCTGGTGATGCTGTTTGCGGCGGGCGCAATGATGCTCGGCAGTATGGCGCAGGCAACGCAGACTATCCCCACGCCACGCGCGGTAACTCCCCCGCCGATGCCAACGGCTGTCGCGCTGGCGGATACCC
Source organism: Oceanobacillus sp. (assembly GCA_035304265.1). Lineage (GTDB taxonomy): Bacteria > Chloroflexota > Anaerolineae > Aggregatilineales > Phototrophicaceae > Flexifilum. Next base: position 800 of record DATGQJ010000564.1, on the reverse strand, counting down.
CGATTCTCGACTTCGAGTTGACAACTCTGGATGGGCAGACGGTGAGCCTGTCGGATTACGCAGGGCGCATCGTGTTTCTCAATTTCTGGGCGACGTGGTGCGAACCCTGCAAGCGCGAACTTCCCGCGTTTGAGTCTTTCGTTGCCGAACAGCCACAAGACGGCGCAGTGGTGCTTGCCGTCAACGTGGAAGAAGACCCGGAGGTTGTGCGTAATTTCCTGCAAGAGCAGGGCGTAAGCAACTTGATCGTCCCAATGGATACTGACGCAGAAGTTGCCGAGTCTTACGGTATTTTCCAGCTTCCTGCCACGTTTGTCATTGACGAAACCGGATACGTTCGCTATCCCAAATATGGCGAAGTCACCCGTGAAGAGTTGGACGTTTATGTGGAAGTCTTGCGTGAGGGGAATGCATCACAGGGCTAGCACTTTTGAGCCTTTGCCCCCATTTTCAGGTATCATCATTAGTCCTTGATACCTGAGGTGGAAGTATGTCCTTTCTTGCTCCACTCGCCTTTCTGGGTGCGCTGCTGGCAATTCCCATCATTTTGCTTTACATGCTGCGGTTGCGGCGTCGAGAAGTCGTCGTTTCCAGCACGTTTCTCTGGCAGCAAATCCTGCGTGATCGTGAAGCGAACACCCCGTGGCAGCGACTGCGACGTAATCTGCTCCTTTTCCTGCAACTGCTGATTCTCGCCGCTTTAGTGTTGGGATTGGCGCGTCCTTACGTCATCGTGCCTGCGGTGAGCGCGGGGCAAATTGCCGTCCTGCTGGATGCTTCTGCCAGTATGAACGCCACCG
>DATGQJ010000563.1:0-11767 GCA_035304265.1 Oceanobacillus sp. | reverse complement strand
CGGCTTCGATCACGGGTTCGAGTTCGGCGGCAGAACGCGCGGCGGGCTTTTCCACCAGTACATGCTTTCCCACCTCTACGCTGGTCTGGGTGATCTCCGCCAGCATGTTGTTGGTCGTGGCGACGATCACGATGTCCACATCAGGGCGCTGAATCACTTCCTTCCAATCAGCGCTGACAGCGGCGTCATAGGTACGAGCAAGCGCTTGCGCCCTCTCAAGTTGAACGTCGGCGCAGGCAACCAGCCGCGCATCACCGAGCGCCTTCGCTCGTTTCTGCCCGATCAGCCCACACCCGACGATAGCGACACCCGGCATTATCGTTCCCCCCACGACATGCCCCGATCCTGCGGCACGATTCGCCGCAGCGTGTACACGTCGCCGCGCAGATCGTCTTTATGCTCTGCCAGTGTTTCCCACGGGTCCCATACCGCGCTGATGAGTTTGCCCGTGATACCATCACTTGCCTCCGACGCGAGATAGACCGCGAGGGACGCGCCTTTTTCCAGCGGCGTCCCGCCCTTCGCCTTCTGCGTGACCATCCGGTCATAAAATGACTGCCCGACTTTTTCGGGTCCGGCTTCGAGGATTTCGTCCAGCAGGCGGGTATTCAGCGCCCCCGGCGCAATCGCGTTCACGTCGATGTGATACTCACGGACTTCTTCGGCAAGGGTTTCGGCGAAGCGGATAATCGCGGCTTTGGATGCGGCGTAGGCGCTCAAAAACGGCAGCGGATTGGTCGCACCACCGCCGGAAAGCTGCACGATTTTGCCGTAGCGATGCGCTTTGAGATGCGGCAATAACGCGCGGCACAGCAGCACCGAGCCGAACAGGTTAATCTCGATAGCCTTCACCCATTCGTCCCAGTCGATGGTTTCAATACCGCCTTTGGGTCCGTATATCCCGGCGTTATTGACGAGGATATGCACCTGCCCAAACGTCTCGATGGCGCGGTTGACCAATCCTTCAACGTCATCACGGCGTGAAACGTCGGCGGCTTGCATGAGGATGGTCTGTCCGGGCGCGGCGAGAGCGCTGAGTTCTGCATGTGCTCCTTCCAGCAAATCGGCGTTGCGGGCGCAGATCATCACACTTGCTCCGGCTTCCACGTAAGCGCGGGCAATCGCAAGACCTAACCCCTGATTTGCGCCTGTGATGATCGCGGCGCGGTTTTCGAGGATACGACTCATATGGGCTTCCCTACGGTAACGTAACGCACACTTCCCAGCGTCTTTTCGAGGAAGCGGCTTGCATCAATGACGATGAGATCCGGCGTTCGGGCGATCACTTCTTCAGCCGGAATTTCGCGGTAATCCTGCCATCCTGTGCTGAGTACCAGCGCATCCGCCCCGCTGATCGCGTCGAGCGCCGACGGGCATAATTCCACTTTCAGATCATCAGGCAGCGATTTTACAGCCGGATCGTGTGCCTTCACACGTGCGCCCTCTGCTGCTGCCCACTTGCACAGTTCAACGGAGGACGAACGGCGCAAGGTATCGGTGCCGGGTTTATAGGTCAATCCCCAGACGGCGATGGTTTTTCCGCGCAAATCGCCAAACAGTTCCTTCAATTTGCGCTGCGCCCAGCTTTTATGACGCTCGTTGCTTGCCTTCACGCCCGCCAGCAGCGGCATCTGCTCTGCCCCAAGCGCGTTCAAGAACTGCACGTCCCGCGCCAGCGTTCCCCCTGCGAATGCCGCACCGGGCGCTAGATACGCCTTCGCCCCAATCCGCGACTCGCTTTTCAGCCCGCGCTCGACCTCTTTGGCGTCCGCGCCGACCTGTTCGCACAGCGTCGCGATCTCGTTGGCAAAAGTCACCGACATGGCGAGAAAGGCGTTGAGCGCGTGTTTGGTCATCTCGGCGGATTCCACCGACATCCATTCGATTCGCTCGGTGAACGGGCGCAGCAGCGCCGTCACTCGCTCCCGATCTGAATCTTGGCGCAAGCCAACCACCACCCGATCCGGCTGGGTGAAGACCTTGATCGCCGCGCCAAGCCGTAGATTTTCCGGCGAATACCCGAACGTGACCCGCCCGTCAGGATATGTCTCGTGGTAAAGCGTCTCTAAGCGGCGGGTTGTGCCTACCGGAAGTTGAGACGAGATCAGCAGCAGCGCTCCATGCGCAAGATAGGGGAAAACGCGCTGCACCCGCTCAACCACCCACTCTACCTGCGCATTATCGTCGTCGTCTACCGGCGTGTCATAGGCGCACCAGACGATTTCCGCATCGCGTAAGGCGTCGGCGGGGTCGGTGGTAAAGCGCAGTTTGTTTTGTGCCAGTCCGGTTTTCACCAGCGCTTCGAGTTCAGGTTCAAAAAGCGGGGGCGTACCTGCGCTCAGTTTTTCAATCACTTCGTCGTCAAAATCCAAACCGACGACCTGATGCCCACCGGACGCGAGACACGCCGCCGTCACCGTGCCCAGATGCCACAACCCCAATACGCAAACGTTCACGCCCGCGCCTCCAGCAGAGCGACGTTGTTCCGCAAATAATCCACCGTGCGGATGATCCCCTCACGGATGGTCAGCTTGGGCGACCAGCCGAGCGCCCGCACCTTACGGCAGTCAAGGAAGATGAACGGGTTATCGCCAACCCAACCGCGCTCGCCGCCGCTGTAAATCCGTTCCGGGTTCAGACCAAGATGTTCCGTAATCCAGTTCACCGAATCGTTGACCTCGCAGGTTTCGTCGGTTCCCAGATTATAGATATTGACCTTTTCGTGCGCTTTCTCGATCACCATCAAGATCGCGTCGATACAGTCATGAACGTAAAGATAGGACTTGCGCTGTTTGCCGTTGCCGAGGATATGCAGGCGTGTGGGATCGTCACGCAGTTTCTTGTAGAAATCGAAGACGTGACCGTGCGTATAACGTTCGCCTAAAATCGAAACGAAGCGGAAGATATACCCTTCAAAGCCGAAGCCTTCACAATATGCCTGTATCAATCCCTCGCCTGCCAGCTTGGACGCGCCATAGAGCGAGGTTTGAACCGGAAAAGGCGCATTTTCGGGCGTGGGGAAAACTTCCGGTTCGCCATAGATCGAGCCGGTGGACGAGAAAGCGATTCGCCGGACGTTGTTCGCCCGCATCGCTTCCAGCACGTTGAAGGTGCCGATGGTGTTCTGCTCAAGGTCTTTGGAAGGATGCTGCAAGCCGAAGCGCACGTCGGCATTTGCCGCCAGATGAAACACGAAATCTGCGCCCTGTGCCGCTTCGGTGAGCGTCGGCAGATCGAGGATGTCCCCTCGTATCAGGGTGAATGCCGGAGATTTGAGGGCATCCTTCAAAAAGATTTCCTGTCCGGTAGAGAAATTGTCATAGCCGACGACGGTATGCCCGTCTGCCAGAAGGCGATCTACAAGGTTGCTGCCGATGAAGCCCGCGCAGCCAGTAACCAGACATTGCATGGATATTCAATCCTCAAGTGAAGCGGGCAAACTCTAACTTTATAACGCCCATTACCTTTAGAACAAGAGTGATTTAACAGTGTCAGGGTGAGAGCGGGGCACTTGCTTCCGTTTGCCAATGGATCGTGTATACCTCGTCGCCTACGATATGTGCCGACGAATGTTCAAAATGGGCAGCCTCCACCAACCGAGTACAACCGTCGTCTCCTTCACGACAAAGGATGAGGTCTGCACCCAGCGTTCGAATCGCTTCCTCGACACTACCATCATAGGAAGAAAAATACACCCAGAATCCACTCACGCCGATAAACCTGCGATTACTATGCAGTGTAAACCAGAAAGCATCATCCCCGATTATGGTGATTTCTGACGGTATGAGCGGCGCGAGTGTATATGCCGCCTGCAATCGGGTCTGATTAGGCTGAAACTGAACCGCAGCGGCAAAATCGTAGACAGGTACGGCAAGCATCGCGGGCAGCGCCACCAGAGAGCCTATCGTGCGTATTCGCGGAAAACGTAGGGCACGGACGACTGCGTAGGCGATCAGTGGCGCGAATATGACCCAGTAACCGAAAGAAAACCGAGTCGTGAACAGCAGCAGCACAAGAGCGCCTGCAAAACTCAGCAGTGTCCAGCGTTCGGCAGTCGTTCCCTGTCTCCACATCACAGCAAGCACGAACAGAATTACGAGACACTCCATTGGTGAGAGAATCAGACTGAAGCGCAGGTGATAGTTCCAGAGCGAATCGAATGGCAGTCGTAACGTCCCCAATTCGGTTTCACCCGTATAGGTACGGTTGAACTGCTGGTAACCGTGCAGCGCGGCTTGTACATCAGGCAGAAAGCGAACGCCGACGTACAGCAGCAGCATCAATCCACAGCTTAGGGCGTAAACGACGACAGGCTGCCAGTTGCTCCGCAGCGTTCGATGTCGCAGAAGCCAGATAATCAGCAAGATTCCTGTGACCACTGCCAGCGCCAACGCCACAAATGGAATCGTCTCCAATCCTAAGTAGAGGGAAAAACCGAGCCATAATGCCCAACTACTCCGTAGTTTTTCCTGGGAGAATATTTGCATCATCCCCCATAACATCAATGCCCCATAAATCCCAAGACCAATGTCGGGGCGCAGATTATGCGACATGCGCATGACCGGACTTAAGCTGAGGAAGATGATCATCCCAAAGAGAAGTTGCGTCAGCGTATGGTCTGGATGGCGTGAGAGGATGTACCCTACCAACAGCGCACTGCCCGCTAAAACCAGTAGAGGAAAGGCACGTAGACTTTCCGGTGAACTTCCCACAGCCCGCACCCATAAGCCCATCAGAAAATAGTAGCGAGACAAAACCGGGTCAGGACTGCCATAGGGTGAGCCGATAAAACTGGGGCTAAGATCGTGGTTCTCGGCGTAATTGGTTGCGACGCTGCCGAGCCAGGGTTCATCCGGCATATCCACCGGCATGAACTGACCAAGACTGATAACATGCAGCACGATGAGGAAAAACAGGAGGAGCAGCAATACGCGACGACCAACAGAACCGCCAGTTGACGGTTCATCGGTTTGCGTTGTGACGACCACAAGCAGCGTGGCAAGCGCGAGAACGTGCGCGATAATCACCCAGATGCTAAATGGCGTGATGAACAGGCGGTGTTCCTGATTAGGTTCGAGCAGGCTCATGCTGACGAAACTGGCGAGTGGCGCAATGGGAAGAATGAATCTCCGGTTGCGCCGAAGGAAGGTCAACAGTCGTGGCGCAATCGGCAGCATCAGCAGCAAAACGACAATCAGGGCAGCGTAAACACCCTCAACATGGGCAATGGAGACCTGATTCCAGCGCCACATCCATTCCCTGTCAAGCGATTCACGAGTGAGCAGAACGATCAGCGCCGTCAACGTGAACATGAGAGCAATCAAAACATAGGCGCGAGTACGGAGAAAGGTCGGAATGAATTCGATCATGTGTCTTGAATGGCTCTGTAGACAGGCGCTAGCGGAAAAACATATCTGTCCCGAATGCTAACGCGATTTTGCGAATGCAGCATCACACCAAACAGCGGAGCGCCCCGCCATTTTGATAGTTGGAAATTGGTTGGAGATTGTCAAACCATTTTCCAACTTTCACCTGCAATTACCTGCATTGCAGGTGAATCCTTTTCCCGTGTGAAATCACTTAATCCGCATCCACGTTCCAACATCACCACCGCTGAAGCGGTAAACTTCGGCATTCGGCGCATCAATGAAGAACGGACCTGTGCCGCCAACCGGTCCTTCCCACTGAATAATCCGGTTGTTGAGATCAATGGCAGACGTTCCCCAACCAATCGCGCTGTTCCAACTGCCAATCGGCGCAAGGGTATTATAGTATGCCCAGTTGAACATTTGCTCCGGAATAAAGCGCCCATCGGGTGCCGGGTCATTGCGCACCGTGATGCCATCCCAACCATTCGTAAGCGCTACGTAACGCGAACCGTCGTTCTGCAAGCCGTAGATGCGGTTTAGCCCGTTGGCATTCACGTAGATCATCATCCCGCGCTCGAATCGTTGGAACGCCCCCTGCCCGACAAGCGCCGCCGAACCGGGGCAGCCTGTACCCGGTGGCGCATATTGATCGCCAAAGAACCAACCTGCCGCGCATATAATCGTGACGGGAATGGTCTGTGAAACTTCCGCGCCTGCACGCAAGGCAACGAGCCGATACTGAACCAAACGCCCCGTATTCGGGACAACCACCATCAGCGTGCCAGTCGCGGGCTGTGGTGGGAAGGTCTGCGTAATCGCGCCATTCTGATCCAACTGTTCGATACGCACGACTTCGGCAACCGTCGTCCATGCGAGACGAACCAGCGTTCCCGCTGTGGCGCTGGTCGGAGATGCGCCAAAGGTGATAATCTGTGCCAGCGGTGTCGGCGTCGGGGTCATCGTTTCAGTGGGGGTGAGCGTCGGCGTAAAGGTGTCGCTCGGCGTCAATGATGGCGTAAAGGTGTTGGATGGGGTAAACGTCGGCGTGTAAGTATCCGTCGGTGTCGAAGTCGCGGTAAAACTAGGGGTAAACGTCGGCGTAAAGGTGCGTGTCGGCAGCGGCGTATTCGACGGCGTAAGCGTAAAGGTCGGCGTATCGCTTGGGGTTTCGCTGGGTGTGTACGTAAATGTCCATGTAGGGATTGGTGTGTCGGTTGGTGTATCGGTGATCGTCGGACTAGGAAGTACCATCAAAGTCGGGACAACAACCACTTCATCACTTGGCTGGCACGCCGCAAACACGGTAAGAACTAAGAACACAAGCAACCATCGTCGCAACATGATGCCATCCCCGCTAGATGGAGCAGATACGTGTTTCAAAAGCGCTTTCATTTTATCTTAACTTTGCTGATTTGCGCGGCTTGTCAGGCAACTTCTGACAATTCCACGCCTATTCCTTCTCCAACAAGCACTCCGGTTCCGGCGCTTCAGGTCTTTCCCACCCGCGAACCCCGCGCGATTGTGACTCAGGAAACGCCACTACCGTCCCCGTCATCAACGCCGGTTGAAACCGCCACCTCACAGCCAACTATACTTCCGGCTTCGCCCCTGCCTACCCTGAACCTCGCCATGATGACGCAGGTTGCTTACGTTCCGTCACAGCCGATCACGATTGGCTACTCGGTGGAAGGTCGAGCGATCACAGCACATCGCTTTGGTGAAGGAACGCGGGTGCTCCTGCTCGTTGGGGGAATGCATGGCGGATGGGAAGCAAACACGGTGGCACTCATGAACGAATTGATCGCGCATTTCGAGAGCCATCCTCAGGATGTGCTTCCGGGCATATCGCTCGTGCTCATTCCAGCCGTGAACCCCGATGGATTGCTACACGGACGAACTGAAGTAGGGCGCTTCAACGCCAACGGAGTCGATTTGAATCGCAACTGGTCGTGTGGCTGGTCATCGGTAGCCATGTGGCGAAATCAGCGCGTCAACCCCGGCGCAACCGCATTCTCCGAGCCGGAAACACTGGCGCTGGCGGAGTACATTCGCGGGCTGCGCCCTGCTGCCGTTCTCTTTTATCACAGCGCCGCCAATGGCGTTTACGCAGGGGATTGCAGCAGCGAGATCATTCCTTCCGATTCACAGGCGTTATCGGCGGTGTTGGGAGAAGCGACGGGTTACAACTACGGAGAAGCATTCAGCGCCTATCCGGTCACAGGTACGGCGGCATCGTGGGTGGACGGACAGGGCATTCCCTCGGCGGACGTGGAACTTCAGACATGGACGAACAGCGAATTTGAGCGCAACTTACGCGGCATCATGGCGGTGCAGCGGTGGCTCAACGGGGGAATATAAGCCCAAAAGATGTTATAATTTCGATGTTTAAAGTGATAAGAGGAAGCAAATTGTGGCACTCAGGACAATCTCAATTGACGAACGAGCATATGAACTGCTTCAGAAATGGGCTAAAAAGCGGCAGTTGAGCCTTGAAGAGATTGTTCACGAAAGCATAACAGAATATGACCGCCGTCTTTCCGAAGACGAGCAGTTCGATGCTGAAATTGACGAGATTATGCGTGAGCAGGCTTGGCTGCTGAACGAACTGAAGAATCGCTGATGTACTTGCTAAAAATCGAGCGAGTCATACGTATCAACGCAAAAATTCTGGGCGGGTCTCCAGCATTGAGGGATCGAACTCTGCTGGAGTCCGCCATCGCTCGCCCCTATGCAAGTGCATTTGGACAGGACGCTTATCCGACGGTGACGGAAAAAGCAGCAGCTTTACTTCATTCGCTTGTGTTGAATCACCCGTTTGTTGATGGGAATAAGCGTACCGCTACCGTTACCACCTATTATTTCCTCAATAAGAACGGGCTAAAGGTCATCTGGAAGCAACCAGAAGCGTTGGAGTTCATCATCGAAGTCGCTGAGGGAAAACACGACGTTCCCGCAATTGCTCGATGGCTGGAAATGAATACCGAGCCGATCCCCTGATGCTCCCCAACCGCGTTGGCGCATATGAGCAAGCGCCGCTGGACGAACTTCTGGCTATCTTGCTGCGACAATTCAAACGCCCGCTTGAATCGCAAGGTGTGACCATCCCTGATGCCGAAGCGAAAGCGATAACAAAGGCGGTTGTAGATCGTGAGCCATTAGGCGAGAAGGCACAGGCAGTACGCGCCGCTTTAGTGGAATTAGTGGCGGAAAGCGAAAAGGTGCTGACAGGCTGGAATCTCTCGTTTCAGCAATCCCTCAACACCGACATGAGCGACATTCCCGGCTGGGAGACCACCGCCGAATTTCTCGAACTAGCAAACGAAAAGGCGAACGCGGAACTACGCATTGCCACCGGCTCGGCGCTGCTGGCAGCATTCGGCGACCTACGCTACAAGGATTATTTGCTTTATATCGTCGAACAGAGCCAGAACGAACCTCAACCCGATCTTGATCAGGTGATTGCGCAGCGGGTACTGTTGTTCGCCAGTGGAATTACACCCGATGATCCTTCGTGGCTGAAGAAGCTGCGTGAATGGGTGCAGACACAGGGTTAACGGGGACGGTGATAACCCTGCCACCGTCCCTATAAAAGTTGCTTACCCTAATTTTCGATGAAAAAAGTCCGCCATCTGGTTGAAAGCATCCTGTGCGATCTCGTCCTGCCGTAGCTGTCCGCCTTCGAGCATGAATCCGTGCGGTTCACCGTAATAGACTTTGAGTTCAAAGTACGCGCCGCTTTCTTGTAGTGCGGTTACATAGTCGTAGATACCCGCAATCGGGCTTGGGTCGTCGGCAGTACCGTGAATGATCAGCATCGGCGCGGTAAGCTGATCGATCAGGTCAATTGGCGCTGGCGATCCCTGATTGGGGAAACCATACCACGCCACCCCCGCGCCCAACGCCTCGATCTGTGGAAGCAGCAGCATGGTATAACGCCCTCCGGCGCAGAATCCGGTGAGTCCGATACGTTCAGGATCAACGTCCTCGCGTTCACTCAGAAAGGCAATGCTGTCTTCAACCAACTGCCTTACGGTGTCGTCGGGCGGGCTTTGTTCAAAGGTTTGCCATCCAACCGCCAGCACAACGAAGCCTTCCGCCGCAAGTTGGTCGGACATAGTGCGGTAGCCTTCTTCCAACCCGCGAAAAGAGTGGATGAGAATGATGGCGGGGTAAGGTCCGCCGGAAGTTGGAGCAGCAAGGTACGAAGGATAAGCTCGGTCGCCGCTCATCACCTCTACTTCGCCGCTTTCCACTTCAAGCATTTCCTGAGCGAGTAGAAGGGATGGCAATGCGGCAAGGCAGAGCAGCAACAACGAAATCGCAGCAATTCTCATTTTCATGAAAACTATTCCTTTCCTGCTTTTTCGGTGTGCGGTTTATAGCGGTATAGGACTGGTTGTTGCCAATTTTCTCACTGTCCCCTCACCCACGCGCTGACGGTGCTCCCCACGATCCGGTCAGCGCTGTCACCAGAATGTTGGATAATCGCGCCAATGCCTTAGCGCCGGGTGGGATCATCAGCAGTGGACGGATAAGGGAAAATCCATCTGCCATAAACGCCAGCAGATCGAACGACGCTTTATTTCCCTCGGTACGATCATGGAGCAGAAACAGCATCAGCAGCAGGTGGACGTTCGCGAGGAGTACCGCCATTTGCTCTACCTGCGCAGTGGGCAGCGCATCGGATGCTCCACTCACCAGTGCCTTGAAAGCCTCTGTAATCTGGGCGTGGCTTTCCAGACTGATTTCCACGTTTTCCAACGTACCGGAGAAACCAGCGATCACCATCTCACGCAGGGTATCGCGATGGGAAACGATGTAACGGAGATTGCTCGACATGGCGTTCTGAAAGCGATCTGCTACTGTACCTGCCTGAAGAAGATTCACCGCTGCTTCAAGATCACGCGCAATACTGGGATAAAGTGTATTCACGTTGATAGACTCGGACATACGCCCCTTCTCGCTGTTAGGACGGCACTTGCCATCTATGTGCCTCGATTGTAGCCTATATCCGAATGTGCTATAATTCTTAGACCATTTGTTCGGTTTTGAAAGCGATACACGATGGCGAAAATACGCTCACGATTTGTCTGCCAGAGCTGCGGAAAACAAACCCCGCGCTACATGGGGCGCTGCCCTGCCTGCGGCGAATACAATACGATGGTTGAGGAAGTGCTTGAAGTCAGCCGCAACAGCGGCGGGCGAAATCCGCGCGTGATGCTGCCCTCTTCACGTCCGCAGCGTTTGGCGGACATTGATATGGTCGAGACCAAACGCCACTACGTTCCCATCGGGGAGTTCAATCGGGTGCTCGGCGGCGGTCTTGTACCCGGCAGCATTATCCTCATCGGTGGCGAGCCGGGTATTGGGAAAAGCACCCTCGTGATCCAAACCTGCGCGGCGATGGCGAACACGGTTGGACGAGTGCTGTACGTCAGCGGTGAAGAGAGCACGCGGCAGATCAAGATGCGGGCGGATCGCATGGGGCTGCAAGCGGATGAGTTATTCCTCATCACCGAAACCAACCTCGCCGACATCATGGAGCACGTCAACCAACTCGACCCGATGATTCTGGTCATCGACTCGATTCAAACGATTTACACCGAAGAGAGCGAGTCGTCACCGGGCAGCGTGAGTCAGGTGCGCGAGTGTGCGTCACGGTTGCAAATGCTCGCTAAAACCAGCGGCATCTGCGTCTTCTTGATCGGTCATGTGACCAAAGAGGGCGCGATTGCAGGACCGCGCGTGCTGGAGCACATTGTCGATACGGTATTGTATCTGGAAGGCGATCAGTTTCAGGCGTTTCGGCTGCTGCGCGGCGTGAAAAACCGCTTTGGCGCGACCAGCGAAGTCGGCGTTTTCGAGATGACGGCGATGGGCATGATGGAAGTGCCCAATCCTTCAGAGGCGTTTCTGGCGGAACGTGTGATGAACGCGCCGGGAACGGCGATTGCGGTGACGATGGAAGGCACACGTCCGCTGCTGGTGGAGATGCAGGCGCTAACCAGCCCATCAACGTTCGGCAACCCGCGTCGTACCCCGAACGGCGTGGACATCAACCGTCTGCTGCTGGTGAGCGCGGTGCTGACCAAGCGATTCGGGCTGCGGCTGCACGAACATGACATTTTCGTGAACATCATCGGCGGCTTGAAGATCGACGAGCCTGCGTCTGACCTTGCAATGGCGGTGTCGATGGCATCGAGCTACTACGAGAAAGCGGTGCCGCAGGATATGGCATTCATCGGCGAGATAGGCTTGAGCGGTGAGTTACGCGCGGTATCACAGATTGGGGCGCGGTTGTTCGAAGCATCAAAGATGGGTTTCAAGCGGGTGATGATCCCCAGGATGCGTCGCGATGTCGGGGATGCGCCGGAAGGGTTGAAACTGGTACAGGTGCG
>DATGQJ010000562.1:0-5021 GCA_035304265.1 Oceanobacillus sp. | reverse complement strand
CGTCCGTGAGGTGATCGCCTGTCCAAGCTGTGCCGAAAGACTCAGACAGAATATGTGATAAATGCCGGGGCGCACAGGCAAGTGCGCCCCTCTGGACTTTGCCTTTTTGTGAAAACTACAAATGGGCTATGCTAGAGTTGTGCCGTCAAGTGCAGACAAGCGGGACTGGCACGCCCATGCAAGCGATTGTCATCCGCCAGACACTGAAGTATCCGGCTGCCGAAAAGCCAAACGCACTAAAGGCGCTCGACACCAGTCCCTTTAGCGGACTTTTTCCTCTGATAGCCACATGGTTTTAACCTGTGGCGACGCAAATCGGTGCGCCCCATCTCACTTTGCTTACCGTCCGTTTTCGACGGCATGAACCTGTTCCTTTACCATCGGCTCGATTTCTTCCCACTCGATGCTGGTCTGCCTGCCGTTGTCGAATTCCGCCAGTACCCACGCATAGATCGCCCCCAACGCCGGATCGTCTTTGGGAAGCTCGACGCCGAGATGCTGCTTGATCAGGAAGATTAATCCGGCGATACCGCTGTCTTTGGTGAGTGAGACTTCCAGCGGACGACCCAGTAAGTCCGGCACGTTGAACGGCGCGTACATCCACCAGAATTTGTTCAAGCCGTCGGCGTGAACGCCCGCGCGGGTGCGGTGCGCGTCTCGTCCATAGAGCGGGTACTTGTTGGGCACAGGCTCGCCCATACGCGCGTACAAATCGGCAAGATCGTTCAGTGCGGTAAAGTCCGGCTGATTTTCACTGAAGTAGCCCATGCCGAGCAGATGCATCAAGACCGCTTCCAATGGCGCGTTGCCGGTGCGTTCGCCTTTGCCCAACGACGCGCCGTTGATGACCGCGCAGCCTTCACGGATCGCCGCGAGGCAGTTGGCGACCACCAGCCACGTATCGTTGTGGGGGTGAAATTCCAAGTCTTCGGGTTCAAGCCCCATTTCGCGCAGGGTGCGGAAAATATGCGGCACACTGCGAGGCAGCGCCACGTCGTCGTAAGGCAGTCCCAATCCCATCGTGTCGCACACGCGAAATTTGGGGCGCAAACCGGACGGAGCGCAGATTTCCTGCACCGCTTCGATGAACGGCTGCATGAACTCCATCGGGGCGCGGGTGGCGTCTTCCAGATGCAGACGCGGACGGATGCCCGCGTCCACTGTGATCCGCACCGCGTCAAGATAGATTTGCGCGGCTTGATTGCGTCCGCCGGGCTTGAACTTGTGGAAGGTGTGATAATCCGACGCCGACGCCAGCATTCCGGTTTCGCGCACGCCCAACGTCTTGATCAACCCCACGTCTTTGGCGGTGGCGCGAATCCACGTGGTCGGCTCGATGGGTGCGCCGTGTCGATAGCGTTCCAACGCGGCTTCCAGCGCCGCGCGATCCGATGGGCGATAGACGAAAAACTCTGCCTGTCGGATTGCGCCGCTGTTTCCGGTGAAGCGACACAGAATGTCGTAGATGGCGATGCTCTGCTCGGTGGTCAACGGCAAGCCGCCCTGCTGACCGTCGCGGTGGGTGGTCTCCGTCGTCCATGCTTCGCGGGGCAGGGATGCGGGGCGTTCCGTCCAGACGTAGCGCGGGAAATCGTCGCGCGGGAAGGACTCAAGGAAATATTCGGGATTCTGCGGTTCGGGAATCATGGTGTTGCTCACAGGTCATCAATCAATGACCTAAGCGTAGATATATTGACAGAAAGTGTCAATCTTGATGGGAGAATCAACATATTTTGGCAGCACAAGGCTCACGTGACGCATCTTGTCTCTGTCATTGAGCATCAGCCATCTGTACGTTTTCGATTTCAATGCATTTCCGCTACTATTCGGCGAACAGCTTATAAAAGTCAACTTTGGATACCAAGAGTGCTTTTTGAAGGGAAAAACAATTATGAACATGCACGCGGTTGAGATGCAGTGGGAAGCGAGTGGAGCAGGAGCGCCGCTGGTATTCGTGCCGGGTGGTCTCACCGGGTGGCTGAGTTGGATACCTCATGCCGAGGTACTCGCCACATCAAGACACGTCATCCGAGTACAACTGCTTTCGGTGGAGTGGGGATTGTCGAACACTCCCTTGCCACAGGATTATTCTGCCGACCTCGAAATTCAGGCGCTGGATAACACGCTCAAGACCATCGGCATCCCCCATGCTGATTTCGCGGCTTGGTCTTATGGTGCTGAAATTGCATTGAGTTATGCCATTCATCACCCGGAACTCGTGCGCTCATTAACCTTGATTGAGCCACCTGCGATGTGGGTGCTGCGCAGTCGTGGTCCACTCTCAAATCAATTGCTCGAAGAACAGAAGATCATGCAATCTTTCGCGGCAGATCGTGTGAGTGAGGATCAACTGGCGTGGTTCGCTCATTTTGCTGGCTTCGTGCCGCGAGAGGTTGACCCGCGTTCTTTACCGGCATGGCACGTATGGTCGGAACACCGGCAGTCACTGCGAATCGGCGATGCGCCATTTCGCCATGAAGACGACATTGAATGGGTGCGTAATTTTCAAAACCCTGTGCTGCTTCTGAAAGGACAGGGATCAGCCGAGTATTACCACCAGATCCTTGATACATTGGCTGAGGCGTTCCCCAACGCACGTCTTGAGACTCTTCCCGCAGGACACGCGCCGCACATTATCTCCATGGCGGCATTCATGGAAATGTTCACCCAATTTATCGCGGATATAACCTGAATTTCAGGGATGGAAGAATCAACATATCTACGGATCGCGCAAAAATGCTGACACCACCTGATTGAATTCTTCCGGCTTTTCCCGCATGGGCCAGTGGAGGCATTCGGACATGACGTGTAGCTGCGAGTGTTTGACCAGTTGGTGCGCTCGTTGCGCGTAAACGAGGGGAACGCTGGGGTCTTTTTCGCCATGAACGAACAAGGTCGGGACGGTGATCTCGTGCAGACTATCTATGTAGTTGGTGCGGAGACTGTTCCAGCGCACCTCATCCCGCTGGAATGAGGCGAAGGCTTTACCGGCGCTGGGGTCTTGTGCTGCTTGAAACACCTTATCCACGAGGTCTTCCGTCAACCGCTCCTTGCTGGAGATAAGCCCTGCCAGCAGGCTTGCGCGTACCATGCTGCGACTGCGCTTGAAGAACCAGTAGGAAAGCTCGTTGAGCGGCGTAATGACGTAGAGGTAAGACAGCTTATGCCATGCGAGTTTGGGCATGATGCCATAAGGGTCAACCGGCACGAGTTTGGTCACGCGCTCTGGATAGCGTAGTGTGAAGCCTATGGCGATTCCGCCGCCCATAGAAAGCCCGACCAGCGCGACTCTCGGAAGTTCCAACTGATCCAATAACTGCGCAAGGAAACTGATGTAGAAATCCAGCGTGTATTTCACATCGGGCTTGTCGCTCTGACCGTACCCCGGCAGATCGGGCGCAAAGACGCGGTGGTGCTCTGCCAGCGGCTCAATCGAAAGTTCCCACGAAAGCATCGCCGAGTCGATGCCCGCGCCGTGTAACAGTACGACGGGTGAACCAGAGTCGCCCGCTGTGAAGCAGCGAATACGTATCCCGTTGACCGTGAGCCACTGTTCCTGTATGCCAGTTCCCTGCATGAAACCTCTCTCGTAGTGTCTTCCGGTTCAAGTGTGCCATAAGTTTGAACGAATCGAAAAGGCAGAGAGAGTGTCTCCCTGCCCGTTGCTTCAAGTGTGTTGCAAGTGAGGCAGCAGTTTCGCCTCGATGCGTTCACGCGGGGTGTAGCCGACGATGCGCTCGACGGGCGCTCCGTTGCGGAACAGGATCATGGTGGGCAAGCCCATCACCCCGAAGCTGTCTCGAATTTCGGGATATTCGTCACTGTCCACGACGCCAACCGTCAGCCGTCCCTCATACCTGCGGGCAAGATCGTCCAGAATCGGCTTGAGCATTTTGCAGGGTGGGCACCAATCGGCGGTGAACTCGACCAGCACCGGAAGCTGCGACGCCAGCACCTGCGACTGAAAATTCTGAGTCGTGACTTCAACCGTATACTGCCCCACGAGATTCTCCTCTCTCACGAATGTTTTGCGGGGTTGAACACGTCAAAGCTACCAACTCAAGTACACTTGAAGTCAAGAGGCTTTTTATGGCGGAATTGAGTATCAGCGAAGTCGCGCAGCGGGCAGGGTTACGACCTTCCGCCCTGCGTTACTATGAGGAAATCGGTCTGTTGACCCCGACCCGGCGCATTGGCGGACGCCGCCATTACGACGAAAGCGTGCTGGAAAAGCTCGCGGTCATCCAGACGGCGCAGCAGGCAGGGTTTACGCTGGCGGAGCTACGGATTTTGCTCAACGACGTGTTGGACGCGGCGTCCCCCAGCACCCGGTGGCACGACCTGATTCAGCGCAAGCTGCAAGAGATGAACACGCTGTTGCAGAACGTTCAAAACATGAAGCGGCTGCTGGAAGACATCATGGACTGCGACGACGCCAGTTTAGCCGAATGCATCATCCTGACCGGACAGAGACACCAGTTGTTTCACTCGGCGCAATGATCAAGCGGTTGTGTGGTGATACAAATGTTCTATAATGTAAGGTGATTCCTCGCTTGATACCTGCGGAGCAATACCATGCGCAAACTGATCGTCAGCAACTTTGTTACGTTGGACGGCTACTATGATGGAAAAGATGGCAATCTCACCGGGATTTTCGATTATCGCCACGAAGATTATGCGGATGATGACGCCTTCGATCATTACAATGTGGAGCGAATGCAGGCAGCCGATACCCTGCTGCTGAGTGGTCGCGCTTCGTTTCTGGGCAACAAGGCGTACTGGACGAGCGTCCCCAACGACCCCAATTCCACCCCGATTCGGCGCGAGTTTGCACAGCTTATCAACGACATCGAGAAGGTCGTGGTTTCGGATCATCTGACACCGGATGAATTAGCGCCATGGGAGAATACGCGCATCGTCAAACGGGCGGATGCGGTTAAGGAGGTTGCCGCGCTCAAGCAGCAGCCGGGAAGGGAGATTTTTCTGTTTGCGGGGCGCACGCTCTGGAATCACCTGCTGGT
>DATGQJ010000561.1:0-4765 GCA_035304265.1 Oceanobacillus sp. | reverse complement strand
ATTCTTCGCTTCGGGGTAACGCAGGATCTCGGCTTCCGCCGCCAGCGTTGCGATTTCCGCCTCGCTCAACGAATCCATATCGCCGATGACGGCATCAATCGACAAGCCGAAGTGTGCCGCCACTCGTGCGCCGCCGTCCGCCGCGATAATCAGCGAATCGGGCGCGAAGCTGATGGCACGCTGTACCATTTGCCCATCGTTGATGTCGCCGTTGGCAAAAATCAGGGAGCGGGTTGTCAAGGATGTGACTCCTCAGGGAAAACAGCAGCAGCCATAGGACACGACATCCGCCGTGTCCGTTCTCTTCAGGCATGTGCAAATGAGGCTGTCAAGCTTACCCTAGCGCGTGCGCCGCCGCCAGCGTTCCTTGACCTCGATCTTGCTGATGTCCGGCAGTTCGAGGAAATCGTTGACGATGCGGAAGAAGCGCTCGTCTTCCAGCATGGGGAAGTGGCGCACGCCCGGCAGCGGGATCGGCAGGACGAGGTTTTCCCGATCTTTGGTGACGTAATTCCATACCCCTTCATCCGGGTTGGGCATGATCGGGTCGTCCATGCCGTGAATGATAACGGTGGGCATGGGCAGCAGGACGTAGGTATCCAGCATACTGCCGGGGTCGAAGGTGCTGATGATGCCGCTCGGAGCACGGGCGTCGGTTTTCGCAACGTCCACCGACAATTTCTCATAACTCGGTTCGTTGCGGCGGAAACATTTGCCCAGAAGCGCCTCAAGGCTGCCGCCGTTCAGGATGGCTTGCAGCGGATTCTCGCTCGGTGTCGGGTCTGCGACGACCTCTGCGCGAGGAACGGTCATATCGACGAATTCCTTTGGCAAAGGCTGTCCGGCTTTGCGGGCACGGGCGGCTTCGATCAACGCGGCACGCATGGCGGCGCTGGGACTCATGATAGTCGGCGCGTTGGGTCCGCTTTCCTGCGGCTGCGGGAATGCCGGACGCTCGCGCACCAGCACCTTCTTGGCGGCGGGGATGCGTCGTTCAAGGTCGCCGGGGTTGAACAAGGGGGCGCTCACCACCAGCAAACGCGGCACGCGCTCCTGATAACGACGGGCAAATTCCGTGACCACCACCGCGCCCAAGCCATGCCCGATCAGTGCGGCTTTGGGCAAGCCCAACTGCTGCATGAAATCATCCAGCAGCGCAATCTGGTGTTCAAGCGTGTACTTGTTCGGGTTCTTGGCGCTATCGCCGAATCCATATAGATCGAGTGCGTAGACGCGGAACTTCAACTGAAGTTGCTGCATCGTCGGCACCCAGTAACGCCACGAGCCTATCCAACCATGCACCAGAACGACAGGTCGTCCGCGTCCAAGCACTTCGTAATGTATCAAATCGCCGCTGACGGTAATGGCGCTCATGCGTAATCCCGGCGGTTACACCGCCCCGCTCTGCTGCAAAATTTCATTGACACGTCGAGTAAGGTCTTCCGGCGAAAACGGCTTCAGAATATATGCCGTCGCGCCCGCATCCAGACCCGATTGGATCTCTTCATCCTGCCCCTTCGCTGAAAGGAAAATGACAGGGATATTCTTGTATGCTTCCATCGTCTTGATTTGCTTGCAAGCCTCGTAGCCAGTCATTTTGGGCATTCGCACGTCCATCATGATAAGCTGCGGGTTTGCCTGCTCGACGAGTTCCACCGCTTCCGCCCCGTTCGCCGCCAGCGTGACTGTATGCCCGGCAAACATCAGGGTGAAATTGATCAACTCTCGAATGTCGCGTTCGTCTTCTGCGACGAGGATACGTGCCATGTATTATCCTTCTACGGTTTGCTGGCGACCACCGGAAATCGCTTCGTCCGGCACCGCCCCATCGGGACCATGAATGGGTAGCGACACGTAAAAAGTCGTGCCCTTGTTTTCTTCAGATTCGAACCAGATGTCACCTTGATGAAGCTCAACAAGGTGCTTCACGATGGATAGCCCAAGCCCGGTTCCGGCGACTTCCATCACCAGCGCGTGGTCATCGTAACGCTCGAAGCGATTCCAGATACGCGGGCGGAACTCTTCGGGAATGCCGATTCCAGTGTCTTTCACCATCACTAACACTCGTTCGGGTTTATCTGCCTCGACGCGGGCATCCACGTCAATAATGCCGCCGGGATAGGTGTAGTTGAAGGCATTGTCGATCAGGTTCTGCAAAATCTGACCCAACCGAGAGCGATCCGCATAAACGGACGGCAGCATCGGGTCAACGTGAGTATTGACCGCGATCTGCTTGCGCTCGAAATCGCCGCGTCCCTTCAGGGTTTTCACGGCGTCGTTGATGACTTCGCCCACATCAACCTGCTCGAACTTCACCCGTTCCGTACCTGCATCGATCTTGGAAATGTTGAGCAGGTCGTTCACCAGATGGCTCAAGCGGTCTGCATTTGCCTTGATGGTTTGCAGGAAGTGCTGCTGCTGCTCAGTCACCGTTCCCGCCGCGCCCATCAGCAGCAGGTCGGCGTAGCCCTTAATACTGGTCATCGGCGTGCGCAGTTCGTGCGAGACGTTGGAGATGAATTCGCTCTTCATGCGATCCACTTCCACGTCTTTGGTCACGTCGCGGAACACGGAAACCGTACCCAGCCGTTGGTCGCCATTATACACAGGTGAAGCGTGGATGCTAACGATGTTGCGTCCGAGGTCGAGACGGTCAAGGATCAACTCGTCGCCCTCACGATGTGGGCTGTTAATCCATTCGATGAGCGCCTGCACCCATTGAATCGAACCGCCCTGAATCGCACCGATGCGTGACAGCGGCTGACTGAGCACATAGTCACGGCGAACGCCGAGAATGCGCTCCGCCGCGCCGTTGAACAAGACAATCGTGCCCGTCGCGTCGGCAAGCACCACGCCGTCGGCGATGCCTTCGAGAATAGCCGAGTTCTTTTCCGCTTCTTCCTGCTCGGCACGCAGCAGCGTGGACATACGTTCCGCCTGATCACGGATCAGGTTATACAGGTCGGCGTTGTTGATGGCGGCGGAAACCTGATTGGCGGCGGCAGTCACCAGTTTCAACTGCGGTTCCGCGAAAATGCCGGGGCGGTGGCTGAGGAACACCATCACACCCTGCACGTCCTCGCCGGTTTCCAGCACCACGCCAAGCGCACCACGCCATTCGGCTGCGCCGGAGGCGCTGTCATCCCAGTATTCGGCGTCGCGCAGGTCGTGAACCATCGCCACACGTTCGTGTGCCAGCAGCCACGAGCCGAACATTTCGGCGGGGTGATGCCTGTCGCTGTTGTTGCCGTTGACTGTCGGACGCGAAGCCGAAAGCACCGCGCGGCTGTACAACTGGTCGCTGACCGGATCGATCAACATGACCACGCCTTCGTCCGCGCCAATCGCCTTCGTCACCATGTCAAGCGCACGGTCAAGCACGCGATCCATGTCGAGCGTGCGTCCCAATTCCGCCGTGATGCGGTAGAGCGCATCCAGACGGTCACGTTCTTGCTGAAGCTCTACCGTGCGTTCCTGAACGCGCTGGTTGAGTTCTTCGGCAAAGTTGCTGATACGCTCGAACAGGTTGGCGTTCTGGATCGCCGCGCCCAACTGCGTGCCGATGGTCGTCAGAATGCGCTGATCGTTCAAGCCGAACGGACGAGTCTGGTTGCTGTCGCGGATCGCCAGCGCTCCAACCACCTGATCGCCTGCGATCAACGGCACGCCGAGATAGCGGGTCGCGTCGCCTTCGCCGTTTTCGATGTTCAGGTTGCGGCGCACCTCGTCCATACTGGGGTTGTCACCGCCAAGCAGCAGCGGGCGGCGATTGCGAATGATGAAGGAGACTTCATCTGCCCCAAGCGGACGCGGCGGAATCTCGAAATCCTGTTCATGGGTGAGCGCCATCGGGAAGGTGATCATGCCGGTGGCGGCATCGTACAGCGCCAGATACATCTCGCCCGCCGTCGTCAGGTTGGGGATTTGCTCGCGGACGATCTGGATCATCGAATTGACATCCATCGTCGCGGAAATCGCGCGTCCCAGTTCGTTGATGATCAGCGATTGTTCCACCTGTGCTGAAGTTTCGGTGGAGAGACGGGCGTTTTCAATGGCGGTTGCCGCCTGCGCACCGAGCGCCTGCGCCATGCGGATTTCGCGGTGGGTGAAGGAACGCAGCGGCGATTGCAGATCAACTTGCAGCAGCCCAATCGCCTGATCGCGCACCACCAGCGGCACCAGCATTCGGGCATAGTCGCCGGTTTCGCGCAGTTCTTCCAGTTCCTTGCGATCCGTCACCGAGGGATCGTCGCGGCGAATGACGATGATGCTGCCTTCGCGCAGGGCGCGGGTCTTGGACGGATACTGGAACAGGTCGTATTTGGTGCCACTGGGCGTGATACGGCTTTCGTCACCGTTGCGGTTCACGTCCAACTCGACCACCAAGACTTCTTCCACGTTGTCGTACATCATGATCGCGCAGTCGTCCATATCCAGCGCCTGACAGGTGAGGCGGACGACGCTGTGGAACACGTCCTGCAAGTCGAGCGTAATCGAGGTCGCCTGTGCCGCTTCGAGCAGGGTTTCCAGTTCGCGGGTACGTACCAACGTTTGTTCAAGCAGGTTGGCGTTGAGGACGGCAATCGCTGCCTGATTAGCGATGATCAGCGCAAGGTCGAGCTTTTCATTGTCGAACTCGCGCGGTCCGTCGAAGTATTCCATCTCGAACGCGCCGCTGGTTTGCCCGCCCACCGCCATCGGCATCAGCGCATAGGCGGTCACGCCGCGCTCGCTCAACTGGCTTCGCAGTTCAGCGTCGATTTCG
>DATGQJ010000560.1:0-2340 GCA_035304265.1 Oceanobacillus sp. | reverse complement strand
CCGCCACCGCACGGTTATAGTTGTTGCCGAGCATGACGTGAACCGGCTCCCAATCGCTGTCGCCGAGTGTCGCGTTGATTTCACCCACCAGCGCCATGATGTCCCGTAAGTAGGTCTTATACTCTGCGACTTCAGTGCGTGAAGGCACGAGCAGCGCCAGCATCGCGACTTGTCCGCGATACCCCGGATAATGCCGCAGCAGATTGCGATAGGCGATCAGTCCACGCAGGATATTCTTGGATGGCTCGACCCGATCCACCCGTAGGATCAGCCGCTGATTCTGGTAGCTGGCTTCAAACCGCTCCAATGCCTCGCGCACTTCGGGCGTCTGCATCCGTGCCTCCAGATCGTCAACGTCAACCGAGATCGGGTAGGGTGCTGCGTCAATTTCACGCCCTTTATAAGCAAGTTGTCGCCATGGAGTGACCACGCGCGTTTCAGGAAGGTTGTAGCCGCAGGTTTGGAGAAAGCGGCGTGTGTCTCGTTCGGTCTGGAAGCCGATGCGGTCAGCATGAAGCATCCCATCCAATAGATCACGTCGTAATTTTTGAGGCAGTATCCGCCACGCATCGGGTCCGGGCCACGGGATATGTACGAAATGTTGGATGACGACGCGCTCCCCGACCAACTCCCGCAGGAACCGGGGAAACAGGTAGAGTTGATAATCCTGCGGCATCACAATCGCGGGCTGGTCGCTGTCCTTGATACTGTCCGCGACCACTTCGGCAAGCAGGCGATTGATGGCAGCATATCCGTTTGTCCATGCATCCCAGACGTTCTGATCGATCACAGGGGCGCGAGGCGAGTCGTAAAGCTGGTGCTGCACGAACCACAAGAGCGGATTGCTGATGACGTTGTAGTAGGCGTTGTACTGCGCCGGATCAGGCTGCACCAGCCGGATTTTCATGTCCTCAATATCGTGAATGCCACCGCCCACCGTGTTCAACCATTCGCGATCCCCTTTACTGAGTGCCAGCGAAATCCACAGAATCTTGTGGTGTCGCGCGACGCTGCTGATGGCGGTGACTAAGCCGCCGCTGCCGCGCTCGGCGACAAGCTTCCCTTCGCGGCGGAGGAATGTGAACGGTCCCCGGTTGGAGACGATGACGATTTGCGCTGTTTCTTCCATACAGCTTCCTTATTCTGATTTGCTGGGAAGTTGATCGGCGACCCACATCAGCAATTGAGCGACATCAGCGGTTCCATAGGCAACCAGATCGCAGGATGCTCGCAGTCCGGCGGGGTCGCTGTCATCGTGGAATACGCCAACCGATAAGGCTTGTATGGTCTCCTCTTCGCGAAGTTGGCGCAGATATACCATTGCCGCTAAATCGGTGGTGTCGTCGCCAAGAAACAGCACCCCGTCGAGTTGATGATCCTCGACCAGCGCCTGTACCGCCGTGCCCTTGCTCAGGCTCAACGGCGGCTTCACTTCCCAGACAAAACGTCCCTCGCTGAGGGTGAACTTGTACCGGGTACACAGCGGTTGCAGCGTTTCCATCAGTTGCACCCGCATTTTTTCGGGATTGTCGGACAGACGATAATGAACCGCTGCGGTAATGCCCTTATCTTCTATGTAAACGCCGCTGTCCGGGGGTGGGGTGAACTCTGCCAGCAATTGCTGAAGCGACGTGCGCCATTCCTCTGCTGCCGGAACGATCCGCACCGAATCTTCATGCCACCGATCCAGCCCGTGACTGCCATAGTAGCGCAGCCACGGACGCTCGAAACGGGCACGCAGGTCTGCCGTCGCGCGACCAGAAACCAATGCCACCAGCGTCACCCTATCCGCCAGAAGGTCGAGCGCACGGGCATTCTCTTCCCGAATCCGCGCCTCGGCTGCGGTATCGGCAAAATCGCTTAACGTGCCGTCGAAGTCACTGATAATGCCTGCTCGTGGAGCGCTGATGACCGCTTTTAGCTTATTGAGATGCTTTTTCCAGTGGAGTTCATCATCCATAACTCCGGGGATTGTGACATATTTTATGACGTTACGCAAATCGTAAACTACGGGTAGGGTATTATCTCGATTTGCGGCAAGAAGGCTTCAACATCGGCGCGGCGGCAATCTGCCGTTCCCGGTTGCAGCAGCACCGCCGTCGCCGCTGCGAAACCGAGCCGCAAGCCTTCTTCAATAGGCTGACCACGATAGACCGATGCCGTGATTCCCGCGAGAACGCCGTCGCCTGCGCCCGCCGCGCTGACCACATCCACCTTCAGCGGCGGGATACGGTAAGCGCGATCCGGCAGTACCGCCAAGCCGCCTTCTTCGCCAAGGGAGATGATCGGACAGGTCCCGTACTGCTCGTAAATTCGCCGTCCGGCGCGGTAAATCTCGTC
>DATGQJ010000559.1:0-5817 GCA_035304265.1 Oceanobacillus sp. | reverse complement strand
AATCGTTTCCGTATCATCACGCCCGACACTTTTTGCTTCACTGGCGAACCTGCCAAGCAAACTGTCAGCCGGTGCGGTGGGCAAAATCGAATGCACCATATTCCACAACTGCCCCGCTGCGCTTTTACCAAGTTCGATCTGTTCCGGGGTGCTTGCAGGTGAGAGGCACTGCACAAAATCCCGCATCCATACCGCGACTTGAGGCAGATTGCCTTCGGGAATGCCGAGCAGACTCCCCACCACGTAGACAGGAAGTTGAAAGCTAAAATCCGCAATCCGACTCGGATCATCAGCGATTTCACCGACCAGCACGCCTGCCCACTTGCGCCCCTGCTCCAAAACATACGCAGGCTCAAGCGAACCGATGGTCTTTGAGACCGCTTGCTTTTTGGAATGGTGGATTTCCCCATCGTTCATGCGGACAAGCTGGCAAAAGATGTCGGCGGCAGGCGAACCAAGCAGCGCTTTAGGGACGGGTTCGCTGGTCGGGCGCACTCGACACAACGGGTTGGTCAGAACGGCATTGACCGCATCTGCGCTTGAGGCGATCCATAAGTTCAACGCCTCATCGTAATAAAGGGGTTTGTTTGCCACCAGTTCCGCGTAAAAGGGATAGGGATCAGGATGAGTGACAGCAGCTATTGGATTCTGTGGTTGCATAGTCTTCCTTCAGGTTTTTGAGCGAAACAACCCAAGCATAGCATCAAACCAATCAACGACACTTCGGTTTTCATCGAAATATGGATGTGCTATGATTGTGGGCAAAAACCAGTGAGGAAACATGCAATCTGTACCTGATCTATCGACTATCGCCGGATTGATCGGCGATCCGACCCGCGCAACTATTCTCTGGACGCTGCTCGACGGGCAATCGCTGCCAGCTACTGAGCTTGCCCGCCGCGCTCACATCACCGCGCAGACTATGAGTACCCATCTCGCGAAACTGGTTGAAGGCGGCTTATTGGAAGTCAACCGTATCGGACGGCATCGTTACTATCGCATCAAGAATGCCGAAGTCGCTCACGCGCTTGAGGCACTATCAACCATTGCTCCGCCGCCGCAATTCAAGCCAAAACGCGAATCGGAAGAAACCAGAGCGCTGACCTTTGCCCGCACCTGTTATGACCATCTGGCAGGCAAATTAGGCGTGATGCTGACACAGACGCTGCTGGATAGCGACGTGATAGTGTTGGATGAGAAGGCATATAGGCTGACCGAACAGGGTTCTCGATGGCTCGCCACATGGAACATCGACGAGCGGCAACTACGCAAATCACGGCGTATCTTCGCCTGCCCCTGCCTCGATTGGAGCGAACGACGCGAACATCTGGCGGGTGCGTTGGGTGCGGCGATCACCGCACAGCTTTTTGAGCGCGGCTGGATCATGCGTATACCGGGCAAACGCGCCCTTCGCCTCACAGCAGCAGGGCGTTCCGGCTTCCAGCAGGAATTCGGGCTAGTGATCAAAGACGTATAGCGCATCATGTTCCATTCGCCCACGTCTGCCTTTGCGCCACTGTACGTCCCAGAGCGCCTTCAGTGTCTGGCGACGATTGTGAGTAAGGGCGGTGTGACCCGCCCTTACCCTCTAACTAATCCGCCAGTCGTTCCACCATCTTCAGATAGAAGCTCTTACCCGGTGATAGGCTCGGATCATATACCCGTTTGACCTTATACCCCGGCGGGTCGATTTCCAGACGAGCGTAACGCATCAGCGCCATCAGCGTGAGTGGCACTTGCACTTCCGCCATGCTTGCGCCCATGCAGGTATGGGTTCCCGCGCCATAGGGCGAATATACACCCTTCTGCTTGTGCTCACTGCGCGGTGGCAAAAAGCGATCCGGGTCGAATTTATCCGGCTCTTTGTAATACTGGGGTGAAAAGTGCGCCGCCGCAGGCATCACCATCAAGCGTTCGCCTTTGTGAATGTGGTAGCCCGCGAACTCGAAATCCTCAGCAGCGTAGCGCGTCAGCGGGGCGGCAATCGGGTAATAGCGCATGACTTCCATCGCTGTCGAATGCAGCGTTTCCATCTCGCGCAGGCTGTTGATGCTGAAATCCCCCTGCTCGAAAGCGTGGTCGATTTCCGCCTGAATCCGCGCCTTCAGCGCCGGGTCTGCCATCACGTGATAGATCATGAAACCGAGCGTGTTCGCAACCGTGTCCAATCCCGCGATATACGGGATCATCATGTTGAACAACATCTCGCGTTCGCTGAACAAATCAGGATCGGTCTCCATTGCCTTCAGGATGTCCGTCGCAAGGTTCGACTCGCCATCCTTGAGTTCGCCGCGCCGCGCTTTTTCGGCAATCTCCTTCACCATCTCTTCGACACGCGCCTTCGCCTGCAAGTATTTTTGCGTTTTCAACTTGCTTTCGGGCCATGCCTTCGCCAGCCTCACCTGAAGCAGCGTTGACCAGAAGGTGAGGAAATCCGGCAAATACTCGCCCGCAGGCATTCCAAGCGAGAGCGTGCCCAGTTCATTGGAGACCAACTGCCGGATAAAGGGCATCACCTGAATGCGATCCCCCGGCTGGTAAGCATCCAGACTATGCTTCACGATCTCGAACAGCGTGGGGACATTGTTGGTAATCGTCGCTCGCGACATCCCCTGCCGCAGCACCCGGCGGTAACGCGCGTGCATTTCCCCGCCGACCATGGCGACCACTTTTTCCCCGCCAAAATCGTTAATCACGCCTTCCCACGTTTCCCAACTATCCAGATGCCGCTCGTTGACGGTCATCAATTCGTGGGCTTCCTTCCCTGCCAGCACCGTAAAGGTCTGGTTCAACACCTTCACCTGAAACGCCGGTCCTGCATTCCGGTACTGCGCGAAAAAAAACGCGAACGGATCGCGCATCAGATGGAACAGGTTCCCTACAATCGGCAGTCCTTTGATTACAGGGGGACGGGGGCGTGCAGGGGCATTAATGACGGCTTCCATGAAATGAGACTCCTTATACAGCGTTCACTACGCATTCATCTTCGGCTGTAGCATGAACATAACATTAATCCATGATAATGTTTCATTGAGAATTTAACAAATCCATAAGGAGATAATTTATTTCAAATACACAAGCAAATTAATAATTCATAATTTAGGTCTAACATTGTATACCTTAAGAATAATTCTGCTTGCGCTTCAATCTCTGCTGCGCCACAATAACCGCAACCCTTCCTCCAAGAGGAGCAAACCATCGTGAATTCCTATGAACCCGTTTCTTTGAAAGCGCCTTTCCTCTGGCATGGCGGTGATTACAACCCGGAACAATGGTCACGTGAAGTCTGGCAAGAAGACTTCAGGATGATGCGGAAAGCGGGCATCACGACAGTTTCCGTAGGGATATTTAGCTGGGTGTCGCTGCAACCCGCCGAAGACCGCTTCACCTTCGATTGGCTCGACGAAATCATGGACGGGCTGCATAAAAACGGGATCAAAGCGATTCTGGCGACTCCAAGCGCGGCACAACCCGCGTGGGTCTCGCAGGCGTATCCCGAAGTGCTGCGCTCCGACGAACGCGGCGTGCGTAACCCGCATGGTCGGCGCGTCAACTACTGCCCCAATTCGCCTGATTACCGTCGTCTGAGTGGGAACATCGCCCGTGCGCTGGCGGAACGCTACAAAGATCATCCGGCGCTCATCCTCTGGCACATCAGCAACGAATACGGCGGGCGCTGTCTGTGTGAAACCTGCGCTGCGCGTTTTCGGGAATGGCTGCAACGCAAATACGGCACGCTGGACGAACTCAACTATCGCTGGTGGACGGCATTCTGGAGCCACACCTACACCGACTGGTCACAGATCATGCCGCCGCTGCGTGAGGGCGAAACCCTGACGCACGGCTTGAACATCGGCTATTTCCGCTTTATGAGCGACAGCCAGCTTGAGTGCTTCTGCAACGAGCGCGACATCATCCGCGCGATCACGCCGGACATCCCGATCACGACGAATATGATGGGCGCATATAAGCCGTTGGATTACCGGCGTTGGGCGGCTGAAATAGACGTGATTTCGTGGGACTGCTACCCACGCCCTAACCAGACGCCGGGCGAAACCGCGCTGATGCACGACCTCAACCGCGGCTTGAAAGATGGACAGCCCTTTTTATTGATGGAACAAACGCCGAGCAGCCAGAACTGGCAGGACGTAAACGCGCTCAAGCGTCCGGGCATTTTGCGGCTGTGGAGTTACCTCGCCATTGCGCATGGCGCGGACTCGATACTGTATTTCCAGTGGCGGCGCGGGCGCGGCGGCTGCGAAAAGCTGCATGGCGCAATCGTCGAACACGCCGGACGCGAAGATACGCGCGTCTTCCGTGAGGTCAGTCAGATTGGCGCGGAACTTCAGCAACTTGGGGATGCCGTTGTCGGCGCGAGCATGGATGCAAAAGTCGCCATCCTGTTCGACTGGGACAACTGGCACGCCGTCGATGACGCCGTTGGACCGATTCGCCAGAAGCGTTATCTCGAAACCGTGAGCAGGCAGTATCTTGCTTTCTACCGCAGGAACATTCCGGTAGACGTGGTGTTCCCCGATTCGGACTTCAGCAAGTACGAGATTCTGGTTGCGCCGATGCTGTATATGGTCAAATCCGGCGTGGCGGAAAAAGTTGAAGAATTCGTCAGCAAGGGCGGCTCATTTGTCACGACCTTCCTTACCGGATTGGTCGATGAAACCGATCTGGCGTTCGAGAACGGGTATCCGGGTCCGTTGAGCCGCGTCCTTGGAATCTGGGTTGAAGAAATCGACGCGCTGTACGAAGGACAAACCAACACGATTGTGATGCGCGACGGCAGCGGCACGTACACATGCAGCAGGCTCGCCGATCTCCTGCATACCGAGACGGCTGAGACGCTTGCCATTTATGGCAGCGACTTTTACGCCGGACTGCCTGTGGTGACGCAGAACAAATTTGGCGCGGGCAATGCGTATTATCTGGCAAGCGATCCCGAAGACCGATTCCTCGATGACTTCTACGGAAAACTGATTCAAGAGCACAACCTCTCGCCAGCCTTTGACGCGCCCGCAGGCGTGGAAGTCACTACACGGTATAAGAATGGCAGGGCGCTGTACTTCGTCCTCAACCACAATGCAACGCTGGCGACTCTGCCGGTGGGTGGGCGAACGTTCCACGACCTCATCACAGGTGAGCGCATCAACGATCATCTGCTGCTTGAAGGTCACGGCGTGAGCATTCTGGTGGAAGAGTGAGCGGCTTTGCTTAGCTAGCATAAACAGGAGAAACCTCCATGCGCTGGGAAGAATTGACGAGCGACGAGTTTCCGCAGGCAGTGAAAGCTGCACAAGGCGTGTGCCTGCTGCCGCTTTCCGTGATCGAACGCCATGCGCACCATCTGCCATTGGGAACCGATATGTACATCGGGCGCGAGTTGTGCCGACGGACTGCCGAACTGGAACCCGCGATCATCTTCCCGGACTACATCTTCACGCAGATTTTAGAGGCGCGGCATTGCCCCGGCACGATTGCCATCGACGCGGAGTTGATTTTGCGACTGCTGGACAACACCTGCCGTGAGATCGCGCGAAACGGCTTGCATAAAATCGTGCTGATCAATGCGCACGGGGGCAACAACAGCCTGATTCAGTTCTTCTGTCAGATGCAGTTGGAAAGCCAGCGCGATTACGTGGTCTACATCGCCGCGCCGCCTTTGTCTGCCGAAGATGCTGCTGTCGTGGATGCGCAGTGGGAATCGAAAGTCGATGGTCACGCAGGCGAATTCGAAACCAGTGCGATTATGGTCATTCGCCCCGATCTGGTGAGGACCGATCAACTACGCAGCGACGACGAAGGAAT
>DATGQJ010000558.1:0-2530 GCA_035304265.1 Oceanobacillus sp. | reverse complement strand
ATTCTAACGACAACCCGGATTCGCATAATGGCAAAATAAAATGAATTCCGCCCGATTTCTTAATCCATCCGTGTGAATGTGCATTGGTTTGGCACATGGCGCTATCCTCCCATGTCGAATCTGCACAGGTGTGGTATCGTCTTGCGTTGTGTACAAACTCTAGAGGGTGTTCTGCCCTTGCCACCCCTCATCCCCCAGCCCCTTCTCCCACGCAAGGCGGGTGTCCCAGCTTCGCTGGGGGAAGGGGAGCATCTTGCCAGCGCTATGTCCCTCTCCCCGTTTACGTGGGAGAGGGACGGCTTGCCTAAGCGAAGCGACGCAAGCAGGGTGAGGGGCAATCTCGACATCAAAGTACATAACACGCTCTAGAA
Organism: Oceanobacillus sp.; assembly: GCA_035304265.1. Taxonomy (GTDB): domain Bacteria; phylum Chloroflexota; class Anaerolineae; order Aggregatilineales; family Phototrophicaceae; genus Flexifilum. The sequence goes on along the minus strand of DATGQJ010000558.1, from coordinate 2,159 downwards.
TGCCGAGAGGAGATATATTATGCCAATTCAATTTCAAGAGGAAGCAGTTCAGGCTGGGCAAAGCGGGATTATGACAACTACTATCAACCTGATTTCGCGCGAAGAAGCTCTATTGCGAAACAGTCAACGCCCCGGCATGACAATGGCGGAAGTGATGCTGTGTTCGGGAAGCAGCACGGATATGGTGCTGGTTAATCCCCTCTCAAACCAACAATTCAATCTCTCATTTGATGAACTTCGTCGTGCATTCCCTGAGATGGATTTTGAGAACTCCGTATTATCCGTCGATTTTCGGTTCCAGCCGGATAAATCCCGAAATCCGCCGATTTACCCCAGTGATATGGTTGACCAACTACGTGCCTGGGGTTTTTCTGAACAGCGCATTCAAGCACTGATTGAATGGGAAAAAGGTGGACCCGCACCATCAGGTGCGATAGTTACGCAAAGTTGACGCGGTAAGCATCATTGTATCTGCAATTCAGCTTGGGCTTGCTTTCCTCTACCTTTGGCTGGTCGCCCAAACAGAGCCGGTCAATATTGCGATTCGTTTGATTTTCCTTGCTGGATTTACCCCATTTGGTTTCCTGCTATATATGCGAATCATTCAACGACGTAAGCTCAGACCTCAGACAACTTGAACTGCCGTGCTTACTTTCTACAAACCTCATGAGTAAAATTCATGAGGTTTTTGTTTTCAGTTAGAATTACAAATAGAAAGATATACCTCATCACAGCGGGAGGAAACATGGGATCGCTGGAAATGCCTTATTGGGGCAGTGTCATACACGTTCTCAAGCATGGACGTACCGAGTGGCGCGGGAAACAGGGGCAGTACAGCTTGATCGCTCGCCTTGTGCCGCGTGATGAGTACCTTGAACGGAATCCAGACAAGACCGGTATCCCCACTTTTGGCGGCCAACTGCGGTCTGCGCAGCAGTACGAGACTTGTTACAATGCGTTTGCGGCAGAGAAGCACGAAATCTCGCTGGCAGAAATTGCTGACGGGTTCAAGGATGTGGATTTCGATCAGATGATCCTGATCATCGAAAACCAGTTCGTGCCGGATCGTCGTGATACTCCAATCTATCCGAGTGATATGGTGGATGAACTGCGCGAACACGGTATATCTGAGGACACCTTACAGGAATTACTGGCGTGGGAGAGGGAAAGGCGTGGATTGAACCGCCCCGAATAGATCGGAAGAATGATGCAGTTTTTCAATTAAAGATGGGGTGAGGTTCGAGAAAACGCATCATTCACCCACAATCTTCAGTCGCTTTAAGGTTTGTGGTAATATATGCGCGGACTGCGAGATATTGCTTTTTATATCACGCTCATTATTGGAAAGAGAATGTAATTTTGTTTAAGCAGTGGTTTCCTGACGCGAAAAGGATGCATCATCGTTATCCGACCCTGTTGCAGTATGGCGTCGCTGTTGCCACTGTGCTGCTGGCGTTCGTGCTTGGTCAACTGTTCACGCCCGTGTTCGGCAACAACCCTGACGCCTTCTTTCTGGCGGCAGTGGTGTTTAGCGTTTGGGCGAGTGGGCTGCGGGCAGGGCTGCTGGCGACCCTGCTGTCCGGGTTGATTCTTGGCTATTCCTTCCTCGCACCGACAAATCGATTCCAGTTGACGACGCTGGCGCTTATCCATCTTGGCATTTTCTTCCTGATCGGGTTCTTCATCAACGCCATGTTCACCCTGCGTCGTCCCGCCGAGTCGGTTCAGACCCAGACGAGCCAGCAGTTGGGCGTCATTCTGGAAAACGTCGCCGATGGTATCACGGTGCAGGATCGCACAGGCAGGATCGTGTACGCCAACTATGCCGCCGCTCGCATGAGTGGTTTTCCTTCGGTGGACGCCATGCTCAAAGCCTCACCGGAAGAGATTGAGGCACGATATGAAATCTTTGATGAGTTCGGCGTTCCATTTCCGCCCAACAGCCTGCCGGGGCGTTTGGCGCTGACGGGAATGCGCGTGCCCGAAGCGACGGTACGCTTCCGCAACACGGTCACGGGGGAAGAACGTTGGTCGCACATCAAGGCGCGTCCGATTCTGAACGAACACGGCGAGATCACGCTGGCGATCAATCTGATACAAGACATCACCGTCTTCAAAACCAGTGAGCGGCGTTTACAGGCGGAACGCAATCGTTTCGA
>DATGQJ010000557.1:0-4418 GCA_035304265.1 Oceanobacillus sp. | reverse complement strand
GGTCCGTTCGACATCATCGGCGACGTTCACGGCTGCTGCGACGAGCTTGAGCAGTTGCTCGAACAGTTGGGGTATGAACGGATCGCTGTGGATGGCACCTCGCTGTGGGGGGAAGTCTCCTATCGACATCCAGCGGGTCGGAAAGCGTTCTTCGTCGGCGATCTCGTGGACCGGGGGCCTCGGGTGTTGGACGTGGTGCGCATCGCACGGAACATGGTCGAACAGGGAGATGCCCTGTGCGTTCCCGGCAATCACGACATGAAGCTGCTGCGGAAGCTGCGAGGCAAGAACGTCCAGATCACGCATGGACTTGCCGAGTCGCTGGCTGACATTGAACCCCTTCCGGCGAATGCTCGTGAGCCATTCAAGAAGGATGTGGCTGATTTCCTCGACGGCCTTGTGAGCCACTATGTCCTCGATGGCGGTAAGCTGGTTGTCGCTCATGCGGGGATGAAGGAGGAAATGCAGGGGCGAGGCTCGGGCAAGGTCCGTGAGTTTGCTTTGTACGGGGAGACGACGGGCGAAACCGACGAGTTTGGGTTGCCGATTCGCTATAACTGGGCGGCGGAATATCGCGGCGCGGCAATGGTGGTTTACGGTCACACGCCCGTGCCGGAAGCCGAGTGGCTCAATCGCACGATTAACATCGACACAGGCTGTGTGTTTGGCGGGGCGCTGACGGCATTGCGCTATCCTGAAAGGGAGTTGGTGTCGGTTCCGGCGCTGCATACTTACGCCGAGCCTGTCCGCCCATTTTTGCCAGCCGAGCAGCAGGCGACGCCACTGACCGCCCAGCAGCGGCTTGACGACATGCTCGACATCGAGGATGTGATTGGCAAGCGGCTGGTCAACACCCGTCTGATGAAGAACATCACCATCCGCGAGGAAAACGCGACTGCCGCACTCGAAGTCATGAGCCGTTTTGCGGTCAATCCCAAGTGGCTGATCTACCTGCCGCCGACTATGTCGCCTTCGGAGACCAGCAAACTGCCTGATCTGCTGGAACATCCCAACGAGGCGTTCACCTACAATCGCAATAACGGTGTGCCACAGGTGATCTGCGAGGCAAAGCACATGGGGTCGCGGGCGATTGTCGTTATTTGCCAGCATGAAGATGCGGCGAAGGAACGTTTTGGCATCGTCGGCGAAGGGATCGGCGTTGTCTATACCCGAACCGGGCGGCGCTTTTTCAATGATGCAGATCTGGAAGCGGCGTTTCTTGCGCGGGTGCGCGACGCGATCAGCAATGCTGGCTTGTGGGATGAACTGAACACTTCATGGATGCTGCTCGACTGCGAACTGATGCCATGGTCGGCAAAGGCGCAAGAACTCCTACAAACCCAGTATGCCGCCGTCGGTGCAGCGGCAGGAAGTGCATTACAAGCGGCGACCTCTGCTCTTGACGCAGCGATTGGGCGCGGCTTGGATGCGGGGGATTTGCTGGAACACTATCGCAGGCGAGAAACGCTGGTCAACCAGTACATCGAGGCTTACCGCCGTTACTGCTGGGAAGTGAACACGCTGGACGATTTGACCCTTGCGCCGTTCCATTTGCTGGCAACCGAGGGCGCGGTTCACATCGACAAAGATCACCTCTGGCATATGCAAATGCTGGCGCGTGTCTGCGATCAGGATGAAGGTTTGCTGCTGAAGACTGAACACAAAGTTGTCGATGTCACCGACGAGGCGAGCATCACCGAGGGCGTGCAGTGGTGGGAAACCATGACCGGACGTGGTGAAGAGGGGATGGTGGTCAAGCCGCTGAACTTCATCGCCAGCGGGCAGCGCGGCTTGCCGCAACCCGCGATCAAAGTACGTGGACGAGAATATCTGCGTATTATCTACGGACCGGAATACACCGCGCCGGATCAGATCGAGCGGCTGCGGGCGCGTGGTCTTGGAGCGAAAAGGTCGCTGGCGCTGCGCGAGTTTGCGCTGGGCATCGAGGCATTGGAACGCTTCACCCGCAAGGAACCTTTGCGCAGCGTTCACGAATGCGCGTTTGGCGTGCTGGCGCTCGAAAGCGAACCGGTTGATCCGAGGTTGTAGACGTATTGGAAGATGGGGCAGGGGCGGGTTGGTTCAGAATATTAGGATGTCGGAACCGGGTGAATGCTGCTCAACAAAGCGCATTTACCCTCATTCACCTTTCCAATTTTGTGTTCAGAATTTTCACCAATTCGTGTCCAATCCGCCATCGCTCCCATCTGGCGATAGCTCATCTCTTGCTCGTGCATCCCGACATCCGCTTCCGCAGTAAGTCTGTAGTGTGGCGGAAGCTGCGGAGCGCTCAATGGCGGTGACACTTCAGATAAAGCGCGGAAGCGTCGCTACTTGGGTCAAGCTCCCACTTTATCCAAACTTATGTTAGATACTCATTAGCCCACAATTCAAAACATAGTAACGCCCACAGGCGATAATCGGATTGATGATGCGCTTGCTGGGCTTCAATCAGATCATTAACGAAAGCAGGATCGAATAAACCGCGTGCTTGAGCCTGTTTTGAAGTGAGTGTTTCACGCATCAATTCGTTCAATGGTCCTGCCAGCCATTCACTTTGAGGCATTCCAAATCCCTGTTTAGAACGGGTATGAATTGCTGGCGGAAGCAGATCGCCTAAAGCACGCTTCAGGATGACTTTAGAGTTGTTATATGTTCGTTTATATTCCTTTGGAAGCGTAGCAACATACTCGAATACGACGTGATCGAGCAGTGGCGCTCGAACTTCGAGCGATGCCAGCATACTTGCGCGGTCAACTTTGACGAGAATATCGGCAGGCATATACACTGTTAGGTCGCAATACTGCATCTGCGACAGCCAATCCAGTTTGTTTTCTACATGACGAAAGGCGTCAATTTTCACCTTTTCGCCTTCATAACCGCCTAATGTCGATACCGCATCGTGTGTGTAGAGTTGCGCACGAGAACTGGCGCTGAAAAAGCTGGTAAACCTTGTACCCCAGTATTCGACGGGTTGGTTTACGACTGATAAATAAGGGCGCAGCTTGGTGAATCGAGGGATGACTTTGCCAATACGTTCGGCTGTTGGACGTATTGACACCGGAATGAGCGATTGTAGGAAGTTATGACGGTAACCATAAGTGTACCACGGATAGCCCCCAAACACCTCGTCGCCGCCGTCGCCACTTAGAGCAACGGTGACATGTTTACGCGCAACCTGTGATACCCAGTAGGTAGGCACCATCGATGAGTCTGCAAATGGCTCATCGAACTGATGGATGAGTTTTGGCAAGATGCTCATAACGTCTGGGCGGACAACTTCTCGGACATGATCGGTATGGCATTGATCAGCGACAAGCTGCGCGTAATGGGTTTCGTCGTAATCCCTTTCTTCAAACCCAATGGAGAACGTTTTCACGGGTTGGGTACTGATCTGGCTCATGATCGCCACAATGGCGCTGCTATCAACACCTCCACTGAGGAAAGCGCCTAAGGGGACATCGCTAATCATCCGTAGCCTCACCGCCTCAAACAACAACTCTCTGAGTACTGCTGCTGATTCGTCGAGCGGTTTTTTAGTTTGTTCTGCGGGGGGTAAAAAGTTTGGATGCCAATACATGTGTTGGGACGACTGGCGATTACGGTCAACGATCATGAAATGACCGGGCGGTAATTTGCGGATGCTGCGAAAGATAGTTCGAGGTGCGGTGATGTGACCGAATGCTAGATATTCGTCCAACGCTTCCATATCCAATTCGCGGGAGACATTTGGATGCTGGAGGATGACTTTAAGTTCAGAACCAAAGAGCAGTTTCTCTTCATCGAGCAGGTAGTAGAGCGGTTTTTTCCCGAAGCGATCAACCGCTAGAGTCATGCGATCTTGATGCCCGTCATAAATCGCAAATGCGAACATACCTCGTAGATAATCAACACAGTCAGGTCCATATTCTTCGTAGGCGTGCAAGATCGTTTCCGTATCGCCCTTGGTGCGAAGTGTGTGCTTGTGCTGAAGCTGAGCGCGTAAGGTTTGGTAGTTGTAAATTTCGCCATTAAACACAATCCAGATGTGTTCGTCCTCGTTGGGCATGGGTTGTGGACTACCTGCCACATCAATGATGCTGAGGCGGCGAAATCCAAGCCCTACCGAGCCATTGACATAACACCCCTCATCGTCAGGTCCACGATGAACGATCTGATCCGTCATACATTTTATAAATTCGGGGTGAACAGGACGGCTAGAATCGAAATACCATACACCACAAATACCACACATACGTATCCCTCTATCCGAGATTGATTCCTGACGACGAAACAACTAACAATTCAGGATAGCATGTTTCTACGTCACACTTGATTACTATTTCTGAGGAAGCTGAAACGCGCACCTGCTATGGGGCGATTTAGGAGCACCCAATAGTGGAGTATGATAACGCAAGGGAGACCAGAAGGCATAGGTA
>DATGQJ010000556.1:0-3182 GCA_035304265.1 Oceanobacillus sp. | reverse complement strand
AGTTATAAGGGACAAAAAGGCAATCCGTAAAGACTATAAAAAGCAAAAACGTTGCTCTCGTCGGCGGTATGGCACCTGTCCATACTGTTGTAATAAGTAAACTACCACTAAGGTAGTTCCACACTTTTACGTAGGTTGCCTGACCTGTTCTGTTGTTAAGCCTAGTTGTGGCTCACTCCGTCTTACAGAACTTCTAGTCTAGGAATGATTAGGTTTTGTTCTTGGACGACCAGTTCTATAGTTTATGGGAGACATGCATGGATTCCGAAATACCAGATGTTACTAATAACGTTCCTATCCGTAACGGAAATGAACCAAAGGTTTATGATCGCGACGATACAATTAACATTACCAGTCGATTCATACGGATTTTTGGTACAACCTATGCTTTGTCTCACTTGGTATCGGTTCGCCCTTTCCGTGTGAAACCGAATTATCTGCAAAATGTGCTCATTTGGGCATTTATTTGCGGTGGAGCTATTGGAATTCCTCTCGCCATAATTCTGGTTACTATTAGTCGTACAAACATAGGTGCTCTCGTCATACCAGTTGGACTTGTGATCGGAATAGTTATTGGCATTGTGGTGTCCAAACCCCAATATGTAGTTCGTATTTCCGTATCTTCAGGGGAAGTTGAGCGAATAGTAATGCGTGATGACCGCGCTACACGACATATCGCCAGTATTATTGTCCAAGCTATGATGGAAAGAATCTGATTCAAGAAGGGCGACAGGTTGCATCGCCCCCACAATCCCTTCTTTGCCCCCGTCCGACGCGAAGCGTCGGCAGGGTCATTTGTGGTTCAACAACTTCCTTTAGGTGTTACTTAGTTCACTTCTAACCGTTTTTAAACTTTCTCTTGTTAATTTACTGTTTATCAGTCGGGATTGGTGCTCTCCTGCATGTTACTCAATGGAATTTTCTTTGCGTTCTTCGAGTCTTTGCGGTTCAAAATTCTCTTACGGCACAATCACCTGCCGCACCAAGCCATTTGGCGTATCGGTGGCGCGGGGTTTTGTCCGCAAACGCTGCGCCTCGCGCTCGAAGATGCGGTTGAGGATGGCAATCGCCGTCGCGTAGGTGGGATCGATGCCCGCGTAGCTCAGGCTGCCCGCACCGAGGTTGCTTCCCTTCGTAAAAGGCGTGTCCGACGCATAATGCAGGATTCCGATGTCCAATGGCGCGAAGTGCAGCGGGACGATCTCGTTCTGCGGGTGACGCTTGGGGCGCACCGCCTCGTATATTGCCGAGAGGTACGGTCCCGCTTCCATCTCGATGACCGTGTACCCCTCACGGTAGAACACATCCATGTACTTCGGGTTCTGCAAAAACGTCCCCGGTGCGCTGATTGCCTTCTGGTTGTCCAGCACCATGCCATACGTCAGATACGGCGCAACATCCGTCGCGCTGAAACAGTTGTTGAAGAGGTAGGTGTTCTGCGAATGCTCGTCATGGACGACGCTGCTGATCATCACGTCGCCGATGCGCCCGTTGAGCGTGGCGGCTTTGCCCATCACGTACACGCCGAGCAGCCATGGCACGCGCTCCGTGACCCGCACCAGCAGTTCATATGCGCCCAAGCCAAGCGGGTAATCGACGTTGATGATCACCGCGTCGCTCTGCGCCAGCCAGTCCAGACCATCGGTAAGGCGCGGATCGATCCAGTCCTGCCGTAGACGGTTCAATTCGATGATCTGAGTTTCCAGATCGGGACCATGCCTGCTAGGGATGCGCTGAATCCCCAGTGTGGCGAGGTCATTGCGGAACCGCGCTCGTGCCGAAGGATCGCCGTCCTGCATGTAATTGCGCAGGGCGAAGTAGAGAAAGTTGTTTTTGTTGGTCGTGCCTTTGTTCGCCAGAATCGCGCGGTATTCTTGTACCAGTTTTTCATGCCCGTGCGAGTCCATGTAATCGATCAGGTTTGCCTCTTCGCGCTGGGCGAAACCCGACAGCAGGTTCAGCAGGGAATGAGTATTGCTGGAAACGAAATACACCGGACGATCTTCGAGACTGATGTTTGAGCCACTGATGAGCGTCGTGCTTTCAGCATCGGTAGCGGGCTTCACGATGCTGCCTGACCGCATAGCTGCTGTCAGATCGTCCCACCAGTAGGCGGTGGCGCGGCGATAATCCGCCAGCGATCCGGCGATCTGGCGTACCCCGATGCTCTTGCGCCCTGCTGCCATCCTTCTCAGTGTAGGGACGAATGTTTTGCCGAGCGCCATTTCCAGCCGTTCTAAATCAGCCGGGTCCATTTCCAGCGCCGTTGACAGCATGGCGCGTTCGCTCTCGGAAAGTGGGGTGGTGCGCTCCTGATTTTGCGCGAGGAACAACCGCGCGATCTCGTTTTGCAGCAGCGCGGTCAGCTTGTTCCACTCGATCTGATACGCGGTTAACATCGGAATCAGATCGTCGATGTCGGAACGGCTGGCGATGAACACCGCCAGCGTTCGCTCACCGTCGAAATGCATCCGGCGGCGGCGTCCGGGCGCGTAAACCCGCTCCCACTCCGTCACCGGATAGCCGGAATCGAGGAACGACTTTTCGATCTGCCCAAGCAGCACATAATCCACATCGAGCATACATGAGGGCAGGCGCAAACTGGTATACACCAGCGCCGACACGTCCGGCTCCGGATTCCGTGCCCTTACGTGCAGGGACGAGTCCATCGCCATGTGCGCTTCGACCAAGGTTTCTAACAGGATGGTATGGGTCGAACGCAGCAGCGAGTAGTACGTCCGCATGTAGAGTTCGATGTCTTCGCTGCCGGTCTTGGGAACCGTGCGATCCATTGATTATTCGCCTTTTTTGGCTTTTTCCCTCAAATATGCCTGCGTCTCGCGGTTGATGCGGCGCTGGCGAACCCGCTCGTATTTCCTGTATTCCGCCATCTTCTCGCGTTCTTTCTTGAGGTCGGCTTCGTTGACGTTGATCGGTTTCTTGGGCATGAACAATGCCACGAGAAATGCCGCGAACGCCAACAAGATCACGAAGGTGAGGGCGGTGAAGATCAGATGCACGTCGCGCGGACTCATCCCACGTGTGCTGAACTGCGGTAAAAGCTTCTTGGTCAAATCGATAACGCCGGGTGCGATGAAATATGAAATGACGCCGAGCGCAATGGCAAGCAGCAAGCCCATGACGGGCCACATCCCACGCCTGCGCTTCTTCTCACTGACAAC
>DATGQJ010000555.1:0-4671 GCA_035304265.1 Oceanobacillus sp. | reverse complement strand
TTCACAAGAGTACGTACCACCCGATCATCCACATGCAGCGTGTGCATGGCAACGCCTACACCGTGCGTCATCTTCGGCAACATCAACAGTCAACTCCATCGGTGCTTCAACGCGCAACTTACTATGATGACGGAAATTCCGGAGGCGTTCGGATCGATGGCGCGTTGGTCGCCACCTATGAGGATGCCGCCGATTTAATCCGAGAATCGGCAATGCTACTGGCTGAGCACAAAGATTCTTTCAAGAAGTACAAAGTCGATATACCACCTAAACTTGATCCCTGTATCGATGCGGGGATAAGACTCATTAAAAGGTTCGACCAGCACGAAGGCGATTTTAGTGACGATGTCCTTTATCCCTTGATCGAGTGGTACGAAACCTTTGAAGCAGTGGAATACGATGCGCGTTCGTCACTCTCCTACCTCCTTGAAAGAGACTTGAGAGAGAGGAAAAAGCAAGCGGACGACATTAAAGCACAAATGGCAAAGGCGGAACCTTCGCTTCGCGAAATACAACATCGCTACTTTATGGCTGACGAATCGGATGCGTTGATGGTCGTCGGGAAAGCGATTGCCGAGTACATCGAATGGCAGGAAAAGGTCATCGATATGTCCCTCAAAGTGGAAACCGCCTATGACCATGTGAAGGCGTGGCGAGAGACCGGAACTTTGCCATTGAAATGGGCAGAAATTACAGGTCCCGGCAAAAAGCTGTTCGAAGCCGCCAGTTCGATCAAATCAGCTTACGAGAAATTTGAGAAGTTCTCGAACACAATTGATCTACTCATGCCCCAGAAAACCCAACGGCAGGAAACGATGGGGATCATTAACCTGATGGGCATCCTCAGTGATTTGGGCATCACGTTTGGACAAGCCGACATTTTCCAGACCAGCTTGCCGCCGACGGGCTATCCGCTTGGACCCATGCTCGAAAAAGCTACGGAACTGGTGAAACAGATTGACGCCAGCCGTTCGAAAAATCACAACCGTGATATGCTCAATGCCGGGTTTTATAACTACGTACAATGGGATATTGTTCCGGGTGGCAAGCGGATGTTCAAATTCATGACTCAGGTGATGGCAGCAAGCTCCGCCAAAGAAATCCCGGATATGAGCGAATTTGTGAGCGACTATTTTGTGAATCATGCCGAGAGTTTCAACAGGATATTAGGGGGTCGCTCTGAAGTTCCCGTGACCGGGGTCTTCTTTCAAGAATTGAACACTCGCAAAATCAAAGATTGGGTGTTCAAGTATCGCAAAGACATCTGGGGAGCATTGTACGGCGCGACAAAAGTGCCGTGAATCGGCTTGCGCCGATCTGTTTGCGACCCTAATCCCCTATATTTCCACGACCAACCACTGTGAGGATTGATTTTTGAGGAAATCAACGTAATGTTGTGTATCCTTGTAGCGGTATGAATAGTGTTTGTATATAGGATTGATATGCAGCACGCAGGTTATTACGCGGAAGCCGCGCCTTCTCGTCGACGCCGGAGCATTCTAAGCAGCGATTTCGTGGTTGGTCTGCTGCTTATCCTTGTGATGTTGGTCGGCGGTTATTTCCGCTTTGTTGGTTTAAACTGGGATGATTTCTCGCATCTGCACCCAGATGAGCGATTCCTCACGCAGGTGGCGACTGCAATCGGTGGCGGATTACACCCCACCGAGTCTCAAGCAGATAATATTACAAGTTCAGAACAAATCGAACTCTGTCTCGCCCGTTACCCGAATTCGGGCGGCGCAGCGCCGCTTCCACGCGGCTATTTCGACGCGCTCTGTTCGACCCTGAACCCGCATAACGCCGGACAGGGACTTTACGTATACGGCACGCTGCCCCTGTTCGCCGCACGCGGAGCCGCCGATCTGTTCGAGCGTTGGTCGGAGTGGTGGGCAAGCAACGTTCAGGCACGCATCGACCCGTCGGCGCAGCCGTTTGACGGCTCATACTTGCGCTCGTATGACGGTATTCATCTGGTCTGGCGTGCGCTCTCTGCCGCGTCGGAGATGGGCATCATCCTGATCGCCTTTCTGATCGGCAGCAAGTTGCATAACAAGTGGGTCGGGCTGCTCTCTGCCCTGCTCTACGCAGCAACGGTTTTTTCGATTCAGCTTGGGCACTTCGGCACTGCCGATGCCATGTCGAATTTTTTCGCGGCGCTCACCATTCTCTTCGCCGTGTATGCCCAGCGCGAGGGCAGACTTTTGGATTACGTGCTGTGTGGCGCAGCTTTCGGGGCGGCAATCGCCAGTCGTATCAACCTGCTACCCTTGATTGGGTTGCCCCTGCTCGCAGCGTTGCTTCAGTCGATCCCGTACTTTGACCGCAAGGCAATCGGCGTCGAACGGATTCTCGCACGACAGCTTCTTGGCGTCGTCCTGATGTTGCTTGCGGGGTTCCTCGTTTTCCGTATTGCGAACCCTTATGCTTTTATGGGACCCGGCTTTTTCGGGCTTTCGCTCAATCCGCGCTGGCTCGCCGACTTAAGCACAGCGCAGGGCTTGGTCAGTGGCTCGGTTGATCAGCCGCCCAATTTCCAATGGGTGGCACGCACGCCCTATCTCTTCCCACTCATCAACATCGTCCTCTGGGGAATGGGCTTGCCGCTTGGCATCGCCGCATGGGGCAGTTTCGCATGGTCGCTGTGGCGCATTGTCCGCGCCAAACCGGGAGCGCTGGCGAACCTGCTGTTGGTCGCATGGGTCGCCGTGTACTTCGGCTACATGGGGCGACAGTGGGTGATGACCATGCGCTACTTCATCCCCATCTATCCGGCGCTGGTGGTGCTGGCGGCATGGGGAATCATCGAACTGGTACGGCGGGCAAGACGTGCCGCACGGTTCCGTCCGGTTCGGCTGGGTTTCGCTTCGGTGGCGTTGATCATCGTCGCCGGATTTACCATGCTATGGGCGGCGATGTTCACCAACATCTACCGCAATCTGCTCACCCGCGTGCAGGCAAGTCACTGGGTATGGGAAAACGTGCCCAGCGATTTCGCCATGCGCATCGAATCGCCCGAAAACGTAATGGTGAGCATGAACGGCGGGCAGTTCGAGACCGCCAGAATCCCACTGATCAACATCGACATTCCCAAGCGTTCGGATACGCCTGAACATGACCTCGTGGCGCGTGTGACCCGGTTCGACGAGTTTCAAACTTTAGCCATCAAAGAATTCACCGCGCCGGGAACGGGCACGGTCACTAGCATTTACGCGCCGCATCTTGGCGATCCAAACGACGACCCGGAACCGGAAACGCTGCGCTTCACCATCACCCGTCTGACCGATCATGCGATTCTGGCTGAAGCTATTCTCAGCGAGAATCTGACCCGCGAGAATCACGTCGTCGGCGACGCTTACGACATCCTGCTCAATCGTCCGGTGGAAGTCATCAAAGGCGAGCGGTATCAATTCACCGTCGAACTCATTGATGGTGGTCCGGTTATCAGCGGCGGTTCGATCTTCACATGGGAAGGCGCGTGGGACGACCCCATTCCGATTGGGTTGTGCGGAATCCCCTACGGCTTGTCGCTGGCAGACGACCCGCCACCGGGCTTGCTGACCGACAAACGCGGGTGTGACTGGCACGATCCGTGGTTTGGCTTGGTCAACGGCTACGAGCAGGACATCGTGTACGAAGACGTTGAAGAAAAACGGCGTTTCCTGCTGCAAACCCTGAACGACAGCGATTACATCGCCATCAGCAGCAACCGCTTCTACGACACGCTCACTCGTAATCCTGCTCGCTGGCCCATGAGCCGCGTCTACTACGATGCCCTGTTCAGCGGCGAACTCGGCTATGAACTGGTGGCGACTTTTCAGGAAACCTTTGAACTCGGTCCGCTGAGAATCTCCGACCAATTCCTGCCGACATATGACGGTCCGGAAATCCTCAACGAATTCGAGGCGGAAGAAGCGTTCAGCGTCTACGATCATCCGGTGGTCTTCATCTTCAAAAGATCGCCCAATTACGATCCCGATGCGGTAGCGAGCATTCTCTACGACGTGCCGCTGACGCGGGTGTATGAAGCGACGGTCTTCAACCAGTGTCCCGAAGACCCCGACCTATACTACTGCGATCCGACGCTGGTCAACGTGGCGACGATTGAATCGGAAAATGCGGCGAAAGCCCCGACCATGCTGTGGCTGACCGACGAGATGGAAGCCTACCAGTATGCCAACGGCACTTGGTCGTCACGTTTCGACAGCAGCAGCCCCGTCAACAAGAATCCGGTGGTGACGGTTGTCAGTTGGTGGATCGTCATCATGCTGTGTGGCTTCGCGACCTACCCGCTGCTGTTTAGTCTTTTCCCGGCGCTGGCGGATCGCGGCTATGCCTTCTCCAAATTTATGGGGATGTTCCTCGCCGGATGGATCACGTGGTATCTCGCCAGTATCCGCATTCCGGTGTGGTGGCAGGGCGGGATCATCGTGACTCTGATCCTCATGTTCATCGTCGGAATGATTTTGTTGTGGCGGGTGCGGCAGGATTTCATCCAGTTCATTCGCCAGCATTGGGGACGGCTGCTGGTGATCGAAGCGATCACGCTGGCGGCATTCCTCTTCTTCCTCTTCGTCCGCCTGACCAACCCGGATTTGTGGCACGATTCGTTCGGCGGCGAGAAGCCGATGAATTTCGCCTACTTCAACGCCATCCTGCGCAGCACGATATTCC
>DATGQJ010000554.1:0-7357 GCA_035304265.1 Oceanobacillus sp. | reverse complement strand
AGTCGTCCGGTCAGGCGGGCGAGGCTGTAGGCGGCGGGAACGGCAAGCACCAGCGTGATCAGCACAACGGCGACCCCAACAATTAGGCTGTTGCGGATGAAGTGCGTGTAATTGGTCTGGTAAAACAGCAGCCTCAAATTTTCGTCGGTAGGCGGCTGGTTGAAGATGAACGGATTGTTGATCGGGCGGTAAATATCGGCGTCGGTCTTGAAGGTGGCGATCAGCATCCAGTAAAACGGAAACGCGGTGAAAAAGACGAACAGCGTAATGATGAAGTAGTTGAGTCCGACTCGTCCTGCGCGTCGCATTACAGCACCTCCGAACGTCGCGCGATACGCAGCAAAATAATCGCCACGCCCAACAACACCGGCAGCATGAAGATCACGGTTGCCGCGCCTTCCGCGAGGTTGCCGCTGTCGATACCCTTGAAATATGCCCAGCTTGCCAGCACTTGCGTCGCGTTATTCGGTCCGCCTCTGGTGAGCACGTACACAACGGTCATGTCGGTGAAGGTGAAGATAATCCCGAACAGCAGCGCCACCAGCAGAATCGGGCGCAGCAGCGGAAGCGTCACCTCACGCCATTCCCGCCAGAAGCCTACGCCATCCACCTGAACCGCATCGCGAATGTCCGGCGAAATCGATGACAGCCCCGCCATGATGATCACCGTAGACATCGGCAGCATTCGCCAGACGTGTACCATCACGATTGAAAACATCGCCAGTCCCGGCTCTGCCAGCCAGTACATATTCGGCGTGCGTTTGAGCAACCCACCCGGACCCAGAAATCCGGTATTGCGCAGAATCCAGTCGATGGGGCTGTACACCGAATCCAGCATCCACAGCCAGCCAACCGTCCCAATCGCAATCGGCGTCGCCCACGGCAGCAGGATCAGCAGGCGCACAAACCACTTGCCGGGAAAGCTGCGCGTCAGCGCCAGCGCCAGTATGTTTGCCAGCACCACCGTGATGACCTGCGAGAGCGCGGTGAAGAGAAAATTGTTGCCCAGTGAACGCTGGAAAGTCGGGTCGCTGAGGACTCGCCGAAACGTTTCGAGCGTGAACCCGTCAAGCTGCGGATTGCCAATCGTGGCGTCGCTGAAGCTGTACAGAATCGCGAAGATGAACGGAATGCCCACCAGCAGCAGGATATAAATCGCCGCCGGAAGCAGCATTGCCATTCCTAAAAATCGTTCGTTGTCGAGAAGAAAACGTCTATTTTCGGTTTGTTCGACCTGAAGACTACTTGTCGCTTCCATGAATTACATTCTCTTTTTGTTTAAGTTGGTTAGCACGCACCCGCCTGATCAACAGAAACGGACGGGGTGGTGCGATTCTGCAAATAGAGACGGATATGTTGTAGGGACACGCAACTGCGTGTCCGTTGCCTATTTGAGAGAAACGGACAGGATGATGCTGTTTTCCAATTAAATACGGTTTAACGCCGGAAGCTGGAAGCATCCGGCTAGCAAAATCAACCCGCCTGAAGGCGGCTATTGTGAGCCTGCTTCAGCAGGGTTTTCCGTGCTAGCCAAACGCTTCGAGCGTTTGGCGTATTCACCGGATTAATTTGTTAAACCGCATTTGTCCCTACAATGTATCCGCCTTGTTTTGTAAAACCGCCTTACCCTGTCCCTACATGCTCCATCTTTATTATATTATTTTGTGAACCTGCATTACCGCCGCCTGAATTGGGAAACGGACACGCAGTTGCGTGTCCCTACATTTCCTTTGCGTCTTTGCGGTTCAAATTCCAGCACAAACGGAACATAAATGGCACATCACAGGTCATGCACTTATCGTCTCGTGGGTGAAGCCGACTGGTTCGATCCGTAGTTCGCTGGTCTTGTCGAAGTAATTCAGATTTTGCCTGTCCACCACGAAGTCGTAAGTCTGTCCTGCTTCAATCGGCACGGTCACAAGTGACGGCAGCACCGACACGATCTTGGTTTCACCTTCCACGCCGTCCACGAACCCATACAAGAAGCGTTCCGATCCTAGATACTCCACACGGGTAATCCGAAACGGCATATGAATCGGGTCTTGAACGTCGTGGTTGAGGCTCACGGGCAGGAAGTGCTCAGGATGAAAACCGATGATCGCCGTATCCTTTGGGATGAGGTTCATGGGTGGTGAGCCTAAGAATGTCGCCACGAAGATGTCTGCCGGAGAACGATAGAGTTCCTGTGGCGTGCCAAGCTGCCGGATGCGTCCGTGCGACATCACCGCGACTCTGTCGCCCATGCCCATCGCTTCGACCTGATCGTGGGTGACGTAGATCGTCGTCACCCCAAGCTGGCGCTGAAACTGCTTGAGTTCGTCGCGTGCCGTCGCTCTCAGCTTCGCATCGAGGTTGGAAAGTGGCTCATCCAAGAGAAAGACGTTTGGCTCGCGTACCACCGCCCGCGCCAGTGCCACACGCTGCCGTTCACCGCCCGAAAGCTGGCGCGGCTTGCGGCTCAACAGATGCCGGATATTGAACATCCCCGCCGCCCACTCGACCTTGCGCTGAATCGCGGCGCGATCCATTTTCTCGGCATGGAGTGGAAAGGCGATGTTGTTGAATACCGTCATGTGGGGGTAGAGCGCGTAGCTCTGGAAGACCATCGCAATTTTGCGGGCACGCGGCGGCAAATCGTTGACCACCTTCCCGTCGATGAGAATGCTGCCGCCCGTCGGCTTTTCCAGCCCTGCGATCATGCGCATCAGTGTCGATTTTCCGGAGCCGGAAGGACCGAGCAGCACCAGAAATTCGCCTTCCTGAATGTTGATATTGATGCCGTCTACTGCTTTTACGTCGCCAAAATGTTTTTGTAAATCTCGTGTTTCGACAGTTGCCATTGAAAAACCTGTTTTCTTCGTTAAAGGGCGGGTACGAATTTTCGCCCCGCCCCTGTCTATTGAGTGTTTTTCCCTTACATCAAGCCTTCAGCACGCCAACGATCAAAGATCGGGATCATCAATTGCTCGGCTTCGGCAACCGCTTCTTCCGGCGTCATCTCCCCGCGTGCGGCTTTGGCAAACATGTTCGGGATGATGAACGTGCCAAACACCTCGCCGATGGCGGCATTTGCCGGTCCGGGATGCCCGATCACCGTTGACCACGACTCCGCATCTCGCAGCAGTTGCAGCTTGTTCACCGGGCGCGAACCGAATGGGTCTACGTCCAGCCAACCGCCTTCGGCAAAAAGCTGCGGCGCGGTGCTGGCGAATGCCGGGAAGGTGTAGAGTTCTGAGTTGAACACCGCCTGATTGTAGTTGGCGACCAGATGCAGGATGAATTCTTTTGCTGCATCGGGGTTTGCTGCATGGTTGGGGATGATGTAGGTCGGGATCAGGTGTTCGCTCACCAGACCGACGCCGCCGGGACCCTTCAGTGCAGGCGTGAAGTAAATATCGTCTGCGACTTCGTAATCCACCTTCTGTGCGGTGCGGTACGCCGAAATCGAGTTGAGGATATACGACGCCTGTCCCGCAACCAGAAGCTGGTTGTTGGATGCCGCCGTCCAACTAAAGACTTCCGGCGTCATCGCGCGTTCGTAAAGCTCTTTCATGTAGGCGACTGCCGCCACCGTTTCCGGCGAATTGATGGCGACTTCGCCGTCTTCGGTCTGTTCCGCGCCGCCGAACGACCAGATGATGCCGCGTGCCGCCATGTTGGAGTCGATCTCCTGCGACATGCCGATGCCCATCTGAATACCGAGTTCGTCGCGAATTCGCGAGCCGCCTTCGAGCAGTTCTTCCCATGTCGTGGGACCATCGGGCATTCCGATCTGTTCCCACAGACTCCTGCGGTAATCACCGGGGTCGGGAACCCAGCCATGTGCAAAGCCAAAATACTTGTTGGTGACCGGGTTATAGCTGGCGCGGGTGCAGAGGCTAATCTGCTCTCCGAAGCGGCTGATCGCTTCCTGATGGATGTCGGTCAGGTCGAGTACGCTTGGTTCCAGCGCCGAAGGCGGGAAGATATATTCAATCAGGTCGTGACCTTCCCCTGCGCTGATTTCCGCGGCAGCCGCCGCAGGAATGTCGGCGTTGTTGATGTGGTCAACGGTTACGGTCACGCCGTTGGCTTCGCCCCAGTTTCGCGCGAAGGCGTCAAACCAGACATCGTGATTGGGGACGAAGTGGCTCCACTGCAAAATGCGAAGTTCGCCACTAAGCTGCATGGATGGTTCTGAGAAAACATGGTAGGTGGGAAGAGCGGCGGTGGACGCGGCGGCAAGAGCGCCTGCACCTTTCAAAAAATCACGTCGGGACAATTGGGGGCGAGCTATTTTTGCCATATTTTCCTCTTAAACTGTATATGAATGTAATTTGAAATGAACCACCTGAGCACAGGAGTAACATGTCAGGCGTTTTAAGTCAAGAAAGTGAAGAATGGAACAAAAGCTATTTGCACTGGGCACTCACACCCGAAACATCTCACGCCCGCGCTGCTGCAAAATCACCGACGCGATACGTGCGATGTTGTAAGCGTCATCGTCGCCGCGATGATGAGTTCCCGTGAGGGGTAGTTCTAACCGTGACAGCGCCTGTGCCATGCCCATCGGCTTCTTTTCGTGGAAGGTTTTGCGGAACAGCTTTTTGATGTTGATGTGATTCTTGCTGAACGGATATTCGACCTGAAAGCTGTGACACTGCGCGACGAACATCTTGCGGTCATAATCGCCCCAGCTTCCCCATACGCGGTTTGCGCTGTCGAACTGGTCGCGAAGAATCTGGCAGGCTGTCTCGAAGGACACCCCTTTGTCTACCTGTTCTTGCGTTAAAGTCGTCAGCTTGGTGCAAAACTCGCTCACGGTTGAACGCTGTGGACGGACTAAAATGCTGTGTTTCTCGCCGACTTCGCCGCTTTCCAACGACAGAGTGCAGATACCGATCTCGATGATTTCGCTTTCCTGTCCGGACGGTGGGTTGCCCTCCCAACAGGTCGCTTCTATATCTACAATGAGCATTGAATTGAATCCTGAAGGCTGTCTCGCGTTGTCTATTGTAGTACAGGAATCGAAAAACAACCTCGAAGGGTTGTTTTTCCGAATGAGAAAACTGTTGGCTAAATCCGTCCGTTTCTCACCATTACTGAGCCGGTGAGCTGCCGTACTTCGCCCAGAAGCCGGTGATGCGATTCCGACTTGCTCAGGAAGCAGGTCGCGCCTACCTTTTCACTTTCACGCACGGTATCACTATCTACCCTGGCGGAAAAAATGATGATCGGAATGTGTTGTGTACGCGGCATCGAGCGGAGTTGACGACACAGTTCGATGCCATTCATACCCGGCATCATCACATCCATAACAATAATGTCAGGGACGAGACGGTTGATGATTTCGAGCGCTTTGAGACCGCTGCTTGCGGTTTCCACGTTGTAGCCGTGGCGTTTGAAGAGTATCTCTTGAAGCGCAAGGATATTGGTGTCATCATCCACGACTAAAATCGTATGGTTCATAGGGTTCGGTTACTCCGCGTGATGGTAGTCGCGTGGGAACTGGCACTGAGTCTAGCCACCGCCAGTTCCCTCAGCATGTCTACCGATTTTCATGATTTGCTTCCACATGGCTACGAGCACAACACAATCGCCTCTGCCATTTCGTCCAAGGTCGTGGCTCGAATACTGCACAGCCAGCGTTGTGTTTCGGCAGACAGGTTGAATGCCGACATGACTGAAGTATCGCGGTCTTTGACGAGGCGGCGACACAGTGTCTCATCGAGTAAGGCGCTGCCCATCATCCGGTCAATCCGCTGCTTCTCTTCATGGTTCAGCAAGAACCCCTGCCACACAGCCGGACGTTGAGTCTTCGAGGTGCGTTTCGGACTACTCTGTGCGAAATACTGCTCTCTAAGTGCCATTGCTGCCTTATCCTTAAATTGCTGGTTGAAGCATGACTCACGAGATTGAAAGCCTGTTTTCGAAATAAAGACTTCCTTTATTAGCCACCACCAGGCATGGGGATGTCGGCAAGCACGACTGCGCCCGGAAGTACCAGCGCCATAGTTGCAAGCGACAGAAGCATGACGACGGCAACGATCTTGGCGGCGTTTGGATTTGAGCTGAAACGCGCAACGGTGTGGAACAGTTGATTCTTCATGAGATTTCCCCCATTTAAGAACTAGAAGAACTATCAGAGTGATGTTTCCCACTTTACACATCACCGCACAACGAAGTGCTTACCAGCCTGAGGGAAAACCCATTTCAGAAGTCAAATTCGATCTTTCAGTTTTGTAATTTGTATGGGGATTTGCGCTCAACAAGGCAAAAAAAGAGGGGTTTGACGAAATCAAACCCCTCAAAATGAGAACTTACTTGAGCAGTGAGCGCACCAGCAATTTTGTCTCGTTGGATGGCTCGATAGCCAGTTCTTCGTCGAAAAGCGTTTGCAGCTTGCGCCAGTGCGATTGAATCCTGCCGCGTTCGCCTTGTTTCGCGTAGCACAGCATCAGCTTGCGGTGAAATTCCTCGCGATAAGGATCAATCTTCAACGCCTGCTTGAACATACGCACCGCTTGCCGATAGTCATGCCGCGCCTGAGCGCACAAGCCGAGATTGACCACGCATTCGAGGTACATATCGCGCAAGTCTTCGCGGAATGCCAGAATCCACTCCGAATCGAGTTGGGGCAGGAAATCGCCGTGATAGAGCGCGGCGGCACGCTGCCACAAATCCTCGGTAGGCGCATCTTGCGGCGAGAGCGGGCGTGCTTGCCGAGCCAGATTCATGAACTCGTGCGCGTCGCACCAGATGTCGAGCGCCATGTTGACGCCGTATGCGTCATCGTTGAAGACGATGACGTTATCGCCAAGCGCCTGCCGCACGCGGTAGAGGGTCGTATGGAAATTCGAGCGTACCCGCCCGGACGTGCTTTCGGGCCAGAAATTCAGGCTGATGCGCTCGCGGCTGTCGGGTCCCACAAACAGCAGGTAGAAAAAGAGTTCTTTGGCGGCGGCGGCTCGCCAGTCCGTCGTGAGCACGAGCACCCCGTCGCGCTCGATGATCTCTTTGCCCAGCGTCTGTATTCGCAGACTGTAAACCGTATCCGCTTCCAGCTTGTCTTCCAAGCGGATGATGTTGGTCGGTTTGATCTGCGCTTTCAGCAGTTGGGCGATTCCCTGTGTTACCGCGGTGTATCTTTCGCCCGATGGAATCAGCGGTTCCATAAATGGGTGGTGGATAAGCTCGGCGATGAGCGGACGGAAGCTGCCACCGGATTCGGCTATTTGCACAGCGGTCTTTAAGAAGCTCTCTGCCTGTGTGCGCTCATTCCGCAAATAACTGACCATTGCCCGCATGGTCATGACGTGGACGACTTCGGTCTTGGCGTGAAGCATTTGTAGCTCTGAAATCGCCAGATCGAGTTCAT
>DATGQJ010000553.1:0-4323 GCA_035304265.1 Oceanobacillus sp. | reverse complement strand
CGATGGTGTGGAACTCGAAATCCGCAGCGTGCATCGTGGCATACTGGTGCAGCGTTCGGATATGGGCGATCCTGAACACACCACCTTCAAGACGGTGACTCAGCGTGCGCCCACCGAGGAAGAAGTCGAAATGCTGCAATTCGCGTGGAAAGCAGTGCAGCATGTAAAATCGAACGCGATTGTGCTGGCGACTGGCTGCGCAACCGTGGGGATCGGCGGAGGCTTATCAAGCCGGGTGGACGCCGTAAAACTGGCAGTGAGCAAAGCGGGCGAACGAGCAAAAGGCGCGGTGATGGCGTCAGACGCTTTCTTCCCCTTTGCCGATGGGGTTGAAGCGGCGATTGAAGCCGGTGTGACCGCTGTGATTCAACCGGGCGGTTCTATCCGTGATAACGAAGTGATTGAGGCGGCGGATCGTGCGGGGGTGGCAATGGTGTTTACAGGCGTGCGTCATTTCCGTCACTAATCGGTCTTGAAAGCATTTTTTCCGCCTGTTATAATCGTTTTATCAACGCCACCTTAGCTCAACGGCAGAGCAAACGCTTCGTAAGCGTTAGGTTTTGGGTTCAAATCCCAAAGGTGGCTCTGATACCAATATGCCCGCCCAAATGAGAGCGGGCATTTGTTTTTGCAGTGGAGAATACTTCATGACGGATCGCCCTCGTCCTGTCACGATTGCCGTTGCTGGGGGAAGCGGCTCTGGAAAAACAACTGTCTCTAATGCCATCTTGGAGCGTGTAGGCAGCGATCATATTGCCTATATTCCCCACGATGCTTATTACAAGGATTTAAGCCACGTTCGATTAGACGACAGGCGTACCCGCAATTTCGATCACCCCGACTCGCTGGATACCGCGCTGATGCGCGAGCATATCCTTCAGCTTCAGCAGTGGCAGCCCGCCGAAATTCCGATCTACGATTTCACCCAACACCAGCGAACCTCACAAACGCTGCTCGTCTCCCCACAGCCGATCATTCTGGTTGAAGGTATTCTGGTGTTAGCAGAGGCAACCCTACGCCCGCTTTTCGACGTAAAAATCTTCGTAGATACCGATGCCGATCTGCGCTTTATCCGCCGCCTAAAACGGGACATGGAGGAGCGTGGTCGCAGCGCCGAATCGGTCATCAACCAGTACCTTGCTACGGTACGTCCGATGCATCTGGAATTTGTCGAGCCGAGCAAACGCTACGCCGACGTGATCATCCCCGAAGGCGGGTTCAACACCGTCGCGATTGATATGGTTTCTGAGCGGATTCGCAGTCTGCTGCCAAGGGATTGACGCTGCTTCGCGCGGAATGCTATACTAAAATCAATTCAACTTCCTAAAGACGTTGACTGGGAGGAGTAGGCAACTCCCCTGCGCCAGAGAGTGTGGGTCACAGGCTGCAAGCCCACTCGCAGTGATTGCCGAAGGTCGCCCACGAGTCGCCTCGCCGAGTTCGTTAAGCGAGGACGGTCACGCCCGTTATCGCGTTTCGAGTGCTGTGAAGTCTATGTTTCACAGAATCAAGGTGGTACCGCGAAAGCCCCTTTCGTCCTTGTGTCGAGAGGGGCTATTTTAATTCACAAAGGCGCGGTAGCCATGTCCGGGATGAACGACACCAACGAATTTTACGATGCCATCGCCGAATACTACCCACTCTTCTTCCGGGATTGGGAAACGCAGATGGAGCGCGAAGGCTTAGGGTTGCGTTCCATGTTCCGCAATCGCGGCGTGCGGCGTGTTCTCGACGCATCGTGCGGCGCAGGGGCACAGGCGGTGCCGCTGGCGCAATTGGGTTTCGAGGTGGTCGCGGTAGACCCAAGCGCGGGAATGCTGCGAAAAGCGAAAGAGATCGCCGAAAAATCCGGCGTGGCGGATAAAGTTCAGTTCGTGCAGGGTGACTTTCTGCATCTGCTCGATCAGGTCGAGGGTACGTTCGATGCCGTAATCAGCAAGGGAAATTCACTGCCACACCTGCTGCTCGACGACGAGATTGAGACCGCGCTGCTCAACTTTTACGAACTGCTGCGACCCGGCGGCACGCTGGTGGTCGGAATGCGCGATTTCGGTCCCTTCATGGAAGATCGCCCGCGCTTTTTGCCGGGGTTCATTCACAATTTTGAGGATGGCGGGGAATTCATCACCTTCGAGACGTGGGAATGGGAAGACGGTCCACCCGTGATTGCAACCCGCAACCTTTTTATCGTGAAAGGCAAAGACGGGAACTACGACGCCATCAAGCGCAGTGTCGTCTTTCGCCCGCTCTCGACGGATGAAGTCAAGGTCGTCTTACTCGAAGTCGGATTTGAGGATATTCGAGATCAGGCAGACCGATCCGAGCGGGTTCTGGTTGCACGCAAACCGCTTGCATTCAAACAAACACCGGTATGGATGAAACGAGATGGAAACCGAGGATAGACCTATGACAATGCCCAGAACTTTCGATTTTGCAGAGGCGGAAGGACGCCTCTATCAATGGTGGGAAGAAAACGGTTGGTTCAAGCCTGAGGCTGCCCCACCGGATGCCGAGCCGTTTGTGATCTCGATGCCGCCGCCGAACGTGACAGGAGCGCTACACATCGGTCATGCGCTATTTTGCACAATTGAAGATTTGATGATCCGCTACGAGCGGATGCGAGGCAAAGCTGCCCTCTGGGTTCCGGGGATGGATCACGCGGGCATTGCCACGCAGCTTCAAATCGAGAAAATGCTCGAAGACGAAGGGACGAGCCGCGAGGAAATCGGACGCGAGGAATTTCTGGCACGCACGTGGGAGTGGAAGGAGAAGTACGGCGGCACGATCAACCGCCAGTTACGGCGACTCGGCGCAAGTTGCGATTGGGATCGGGAACGCTTCACACTGGACGAAGGGCTTTCCAATGCGGTGCTGGAAGTGTTCGTGCGCCTTTACGAGCAGGGCTTGATCTATCGCGGTCCGCGTCTGGTGAACTGGAGTCCGGGCTTGCAAACCGCCGTCTCAGACCTCGAAGTGGAACGCGAGGAAGAAACTGGCAAACTCTACTTCTTCAATTATCCCGTGGAAGACGGTGAGTCGGTTCCGGTGGCGACCACCCGCCCAGAGACGATACTGGGCGATACGGCGGTGGCGGTACATCCTGAAGACCCACGCTACCAGCACTTGATCGGTAAAAAGGCGCTTGTGCCCATGCTCAACCGCCCGATTCCGATCATTGCTGACGAATATGTGGATCGGGAGTTCGGTACGGGGGCGCTCAAAGTCACGCCGGGGCATGACTTCAACGACTATGAGATCGCCAAGCGCCACAATCTGCGCCTGATCAACATCATGAACCCGGATGCAACGCTCAACGAAAACGCGGGTCCCTATGCGGGAATGGATCGTTTTGAGGCGCGTGAGAAATTGTGGGCAGACATGACCGCCGCCGGCATGACCATCCGTGTTCAGGAACACAAAATGGTGGTGCCGCGTTCGCAGCGCGGCGGCGAAGTGGTCGAGCCGATGCTGAGCAACCAGTGGTTCGTGAAAATCAAGCCGCTGGCGGAGAAAGCGATGGCAGCGGTGCGCGACGGGCGCATTCAAATCGTGCCGGAGCGTTTCGAGAAAATCTACTTCCACTGGTTGGAAAACATCGAAGACTGGTGCATTAGCCGGCAGTTGTGGTGGGGACATCGAATTCCCGCGTGGTATGACCAAGAAGGCAAGATTTACGTGGGCAAAACCCCGCCAAAAGGCGACGGCTGGACGCCGGAACTGGACGTGCTGGATACGTGGTTCAGCAGTGGATTGTGGCCCTTCAGCACGCTGGGCTGGCCCGACGAAACGCCTGATCTCAAGCGTTTCTACCCCACAACGGTGATGGAGACAGGCTACGACATCCTGTTCTTCTGGGTGGCGCGGATGATCATGCTCGGCTTGTGGTTCACCGACGTCGTGCCCTTCCGCGTGGTGTATCTGCATGGTTTAGTGCGCGACAAATACGGGCGAAAAATCAGCAAGACGCTCGGCAACGTGATCGATGCGCTGGAACTGGTGGAAAGGTACGGCGCTGACCCGCTGCGCTTCACGCTGGCAACCAGCGGCACGCCGGGCAACGACATCAATCTCGATGCTGACCGGGTGGAACGCAACTGGCGTTTCGTCAACAAAATCTGGCAGATGTCGAGCTTCGTCACGCAGAATCTCGACAGTGATCTACCGTCCGGTGCGCCTGCACCCGACGAACTGGATTTGCCGTCGCGCTGGATCATGAGCCGTCTGAATCGCTTGGTCGGCTCGGTGCAGCGGTTGTTCGATAGCTATCAATTCGGGGAAGCAGGTCGCCAGATCGACGATTTTCTGTGGGGTGAGTTCGCAGAC
>DATGQJ010000552.1:0-3086 GCA_035304265.1 Oceanobacillus sp. | reverse complement strand
CATCGTTTTCGTGGGCAGCGCTAAAGCTGTTGAACTCGTCTATCAATGCTTGAAGCCGGGCGTAAAAGGCTTCCGCTTCCGCTTCAGAAAGACGGCTCAGTTCTCGATTGATGCGTAGCTTGCGGGTTTGCGGTGCATTTTCGGATGTGTCGATCAAACCGGAATTGATGCCACGCTGAATTTCTGCCCGGATAGGATCGATCATCGCATCGATCACGGTATCCACCGCGCCTGCCTGACCCGGCGTCAACAGTGAACGCTCAAGCAGGAAACGTCGGGCGCTTGCCTGATACTGCTTCTCGATGATGCCGGAGACAATCCTTGTCTCGGTGACGGCGATAAGCTGGTGTTGCTCCAGCAGATTGATGTGGTAGTAAAGTTTTGTGGGAGCCAGTTCGAGTTCTGCGGCAATCTGCTTGACGGTTTTGGAGCCGTCAAGCAGAGTCTCGATGATCTGTTGCCGCAAGGGGTCTGAGAAGACCTTCAGAGTTTCCAGCGATGTGATGGTGAATTCCGGGGCAGGTTCAAATGCTCCTGCCTGAGTCTGTTGTTCTTGCATTGGTTAGTTAAAACTTGGCTGCGGGTCTTTAGAGACCTCCACCAGCTTGGAACCCAGATCGATCATCCGCCGACCGACCCATGCCAGTGTAGGAGTGTGACCGCCGTTCGCCTTGCGCTGTGCCTTGCGAATTCGGTTTGCGAACCGTGCTTTCTCAGCTTCCTCAAGGCGCTCCTCATACAGCATCTTGGCGGTATTGCTATCCCAGTACATTTTCGTGCTCCATTTGGATTGTGTAAATACAATGCCGATTAACCGGCTACAAAGAACATCCAAATGGCAAACAATTTTCCTTCATGCAACCGACGCATTGTACGACACTCTCTATACAATGTCAATCAGGTTTTTGAACATTTAACTGCGTTTTAATGGAACCTGTACGGCTTTCACAGATGCGCATTGATTATGAAGTTTCCGGTGGAATGCCCCACGTGTAGACCGGTCCGGTAGCATCGAACAGCAGCAAAAGGCGGCTGTCTTCCGTCCACTGTACGGCATAGATTCCCGCAGAGCCAATCGCAAGGTCGGCGCGGTTAATCGTCTGCTCGCTCGCCTGCGAGAGATCCCAGAGCGTCACCGTCCTTCCAAGTGCGGACGTGATCAGCATCGTGCCATCCGGCGAAAAATCGACGGAAATCTGGCTGCCCTGCACGTCGGATAGTGTACCCAGCGTTGTGCCACTCCGATCCCATACCGTCAATCCGGTATTGCGCGTGCCGCCGATGAGAATGTCACCCGTTGGCGCGTACATCAGGATTTGATTTGCGCCACCTCTTTCCATGACAAGGGGGCGCGTGAGCAGCGGGTCGGCGGGCGCCCACACGCGAGCGCCGCGCTGAGTGCCGAGTGCGATTTGCTCCGCATCAGGGGCGAAGGCAATGCGCTCCACCAGATCGACGGGGAGTTGTATTTCGGCGACTTGCTCACTGTTCTGCCAGTCCCACAGACGAGCCATGCCATCGCCGCTTGACGTAGCGACCTGTGTGCCATCGTCGGAGAATGCCAGCGCGGAGATTGGGGCATTGTGGGCGGTGAAGGTGACTAACGACTGGCGTTCAAACATATCCCAGACTTTGACCGTACCATCCCGTCCGCCAAGCGTCATACGGTCATTTTCGTGGTCG
The DNA here is from genome assembly GCA_035304265.1 of Oceanobacillus sp. Taxonomy (GTDB): domain Bacteria; phylum Chloroflexota; class Anaerolineae; order Aggregatilineales; family Phototrophicaceae; genus Flexifilum. The sequence continues at coordinate 1,403 of DATGQJ010000552.1, read as the reverse complement.
TAGTCGATGACTCCGGCGTAGGACGTGTGTCCGGTGATCGTGGTGATGGTGCTGCCCGTTTCAGCATCAAGAACAAGAATCACGGCATTGGGATCGACGGCGTACAGTTCGGTTTTATCGGATGAGTAGAAAATACGGGTAGCGTTGCCGCGTGCGGTGCGGAAGACTAGTTCTCCGGTCAGCAGATTCCACGCGAGAATTTCTTCGTTGTTGAGTGCGGCAAGTCGGGTGGCATCGGGTGAAATGGCATGATCGAAAAGCGTGCTCGACACTTCAGGCTGATCGAGGCGTCCGAGCAGAGAGACATTTTCGACGTTGTCGAGGGTGATGGGTTCGATGGCTTCCTGCCACTGCGGCGCTTCAGCGGTGGGCGGGTTGCGCTGCGGCAAATTATTGGATTCAGTACCACAGGCAGCCAGCAGCAAGAGGGCGAAACAGACCAGAAAACAGCGCACAATCAACTCCGATGGGTAAAGACGCATGTCTATTGTAGTGCGTTTCGGAGTGATTCGAGCATTATGAGGGACAAGATCAACAAAATTTGACAACGGACTGTAAAAATAAGTAAGGGCGAACCGCAACCACAGGCTGCGGTTCGCCCTTACGGTAATGCCTTATTCAAACAGAGATTAGCCGACGGAAGCGCAGACCTTCCAGGAGCCGTTTTCGTTCACAACCGGAATGGGAACTGCCTGGAATGGTGTGGACATTGTCTGTCCAGCCGCGGTAACGGAAAGTTCACCGGAAACTTCAACGGTTGCGCTGTCCGCATTTTCTTCAGTCACGGTGTAGGTCAGACCGGAAGTATCAATCGTCGTGTCGGGAACCGTTGCCAGAGCCTCTGCCGCCTGCTCATAGGTATCGACAATTTCTGGCGAGCTGGAACATACGTAATCGACGATGTTCTCGTCCCCACCGTACACGGCTTCAAAGAATGCCTGTACAGCCGCTGCTGGACCACCACCGCTCGATGATGACTCATTGTTGTCACCGCTCGGCGCGGAGGTTGGCTCCGCTGCTCCACCCCCACAGGCTGCCGCCAGTAGAGCAACAATCAACAGCAGCGCAATTGGAACAATACGTGCGATCTTCATAAAAATAGCTCCCCTTCGAGAAGGTAGAAAAGCCGTTAAAACGGACATGAACACTGTAAGTAATAAATATATGTTTGTCAACTCGCACCCTGTAAAAAACCAGTAAACAGGTGAGCCATTTTCGGGTGACAGGTGCGCTTTATCAGCAGCGGCGACACGGATCAAGCAACATGATGCATACAGAGATCGTATGAATAGAGTGAGGTTTTTCGCAGCAGGGCGCTGTATATTTGCTGAATGGATGGATATAAGGAGCAAATCGTGTCGCTGATAGAACTGCGAACGCTTTATAACCAGACCAAAGTCGTT
>DATGQJ010000551.1:0-2784 GCA_035304265.1 Oceanobacillus sp. | reverse complement strand
GATGAGCCTGTTCGTCACCAACGGCTACCTGATGCAGAGCGTGATCGAAGAGAAGGAAACCCGTCTGATCGAAATCCTGATCTCGACGGTGCGTCCGGTGCAGCTTCTGGTCGGGAAAATTATGGCAATGGGGTCACTTGGTCTGCTGCAAATGCTGGTTTGGATAGGTGGCATCTTTCTGGCACTACGCCTGATCGGGGGCGCTCAGACGAACATAGCACTCGGATTTTTGGCAGCTCTGGTAAACGTGCAAATTCCTGTGGGAATTGTGCCCATGTTAGTGATCTACTTCGTGCTGGCGTATGCCCTGTTCGCGGCGCTGTATGCCATCGTGGGCGCGATGTCCAATTCGATGCGTGAAGGACCGCAGTATGCTATAGTGTTCACCTTGCCTGCGATGATCCCGCTTTATTTCATCTCTCAGTTCGCCACGTCGCCGGATGCGCCGCTGCCGACGATTTTGAGCCTGATCCCGATCACCGCGCCGATGGCAATGACTCAGCGAATGCTGGTGTCGTCGGTTCCGACGGAGCAAATCCTGCTGAGCCTTGCACTGCTAGCGCTGACGGTGCTGGCGGTGATGTGGCTTGCGGGACGCTTGTTCCGTGTGCAAACGCTGCTGGCTGGGCAGATGCCCAAGCTGCGCGACATTCCCCGGTTGCTGCGGGGCTAAAATTAGAGGATGTAGGGCGGGTGACAAACCCGCCCTCTTCTGGGTTTCATTTCATCTGAAAGGAGCTTTTTGTGTATAAAAAATTCTGCTTTTTACTCCTCGTTATCCTGACCATACCCATAACCGTTTTAGCGCAGGAAGCAGACGTTCCCGCCGGTACGGAAATCCTCTGGGATACGTGGGGCGTGCCACACATTTTTGCTGAGGATAACGAGAGTTTGTTTTATGCGTTCGGGTGGGCGCAGATGCACAACCACGCCGATCTGATCCTCCAACTCTACGGACGCGCTAGAGGCGAAGCCGCCCAATACTGGGGAGCCGATCTCGTGGAATCGGACATCATCATGCATACGGTGGGCGTGCCACAGATCGGTCAAGCCCACTACGAGGCGCAAAACGAGGAATTCAAAGGTTACATTGATGCCTTCGTCGCAGGCATGAACGCCTATGCCGACGCCAACCCCGACGCGATTGCCGACGCCATGAAACCGGTGCTGCCGGTACGCAACAGCGACCCGCTGACGCTGGCTTACAGCAACGTCACGGTGACATTTGTCGCGGGTGGGGCGATTGGTCAATCGCAAGCGTGGACGGAAATGGGGTCAAATGCATGGGCGATTGCGCCGGAACGCTCAGCAAGCGGGAATGCCCTGTTGATTCAAAATCCTCACCTGCCATGGTCAGACATCTTTACGTGGTTTGAAGCGCATCTGGTTGCGCCGGATGTCAATCTCTATGGGGCGACTCTGGTTGGAATGCCCGGCATCGAAATCGGCTTCAACGAACACCTCGGTTGGACACATACCGTCAACACCTACGACGGCTATGACCTGTACGAACTGACTCTGACCGAGAGCGGCGGCTATCTGCTCGATGGTGAGGAGCAGGCGTTCGAGGTTACTGAAGGCACGATCATGGTGCTGCAAGAAGATGGCAGCCTTGAGGAATTGACCTTCCCGAAGGTTGCATCGGTGCATGGTCCGGTGATCGCGCAAAATGAGTCCGGGCAGGCGTTGGCGGTACGCATCGTCGATCAGTCAACGCACATGATGGAACAGTGGTGGCGCATGGGCACAGCAACCAACCTCGAGGAATTTGAAGACGCGATGGCGTGGCTGCAAATCCCCATGTTCAACACCGTCTATGCCGACGCAGACGGGCATATCTACTATCTGTTCAACGGACAGATTCCGGTTCGGGAGAGCGGCGATTTCACGTCATGGGCGGCGATTCAACCCGGCGACGATTCCAGCCTGATCTGGGATGAATATCACGCCTATGAAGACTTGCCTAAAGTCATTGACCCAGAAACCGGATTCGTGCAGAACGCCAACGAGCCGCCGTGGACATCGACCATTCCGCCTGTGCTTGAGATCGCGGATTACCCGCCCTATACCGCGCCGCAGGATTTTTACGAGTCATGGCATATGTTCCGCCCGATGACCTCTCAGCAAATGCTGGCGGAAGATGAGTCGATCACCTTTGAAGAACTGCTGGACTACAAGCACTCTACGCACGTTGAAGTGACCGATCACCTGCTGGACGATTTAATCGAAGCGGCGCGTGAATCGGATTCCGAAATCGTGCAGGAAGCGGCGGACGTGCTTGCCAGTTGGGATCGCAGCACGAACGCCGATAGTCAGGGCGCAATTCTGTTCCTTTTCTGGTTTAATGCGTATACAAGTTCGGTGGGTTACGATATCTTCGCCGAGCCGTTCGACATCAGCGATCCGTTCGCGTTGCCTCTCGGATTAGCCGACCCTGAAGGCGCGGTTGCGGTACTTGAAGCCGTCGCCGAGCAGGTGCAAGCCGATTATGGCGCTCTGGACGTTGCTTACGGCGACGTGATGCGCCTTCGCGTTGGCGAATACGATTTGCCGGGGAACGGCGGCGCTGACCCCGCGGGCGTTTTCCGCGCGGCGTGGTATGCGCCGGATGAGGACGGCAAGTTCCGGATCGAAGGCGGCGATTCGTGGGTGGCGGTGATCGAATTCTCCGATCCAATTAACGCGCGGGTGCTGGTTGGTCAGGGGAACGCGACCCAACCCGGTTCGCCGCACGTGGGCGATCAAACCGAATTGTTTGCCGCGCAGGAACTCCGCGAATCGTGG